>JALYIN010000422.1 GCA_030775765.1 Verrucomicrobiota bacterium | reverse complement strand
CCGATGATCAGTTTGTGTAGCTCCGGCTCACGCACATCGGGATAGCGGGCCGAGACGGATTCGTGGCTCTGCCGCCAGATGGCCACTTCTTCCAGTTGCGCTGACTTCAGGATCTCGAAGTCGACCGCATCATCGAGATCGTGACTGTAGTACGTAATCTCATCGCCGAGGTCCGCGATTTGGGCCTCGAGCGAGGGGTACCGATACTTTTCCCCGCCGGGTCCCAGGGGCTCGTGAAACTCGTCGTGCTTTCGCAGTCCCTCACGCACTTCGAACGTCAGGTTCAATCCCGGGAACGCTGGATACGCCGCCTCGAGCAATTCGACCACCCGCTGGCTTTGCTTGTTGTGATCGAAGCCGCCATGGTCCTTCATGCATTCGGCGAGCATCTCTTCGCCGGAATGCCCGAAAGGCGAATGGCCCAGATCGTGCGCCAGCGCGATCGCCTCCGCCAGGTCTTCGTTCAACGACAACGCGCGCGCGATTGTCCGGCTGATCGAGGCCACCTCGATCGAATGCGTGAGCCGCGTCCGCAGATGATCCCCGGTCCCGTTCAGGAAAACCTGGGTCTTATATTCGAGGCGGCGAAAGGCTCGCGAATGAATGATCCGCGCGCGGTCGCGTTGAAACTCCGTCCGATAGATGTGGCGCGGCTCGGGATATTTTCGGCCGCGCGATTCGCCGGACTTTTGGGCAAATGGCGCCAGGACATGCGCTTCGTCCGCTTCCATCCGCTCGCGGGTCTTCCAACCATTCCGATGGCCGTCCCCGCCAGCCGTATCATTTGGCACGAGCGGATTATTCGGTCGCCAGCGTTACTTTGCCAGCCTGGAGTTCCGGCGTTTTGTCTAGCGAACCACGGCGGCCCTTTATCGTTTTCGATTCTCCGACCAAAAATGCTGCTTGGCATTCTGCTTTGGCGCAAGCCGCGGCTGGCGGTCTTACTCGCCTGACGCGTCTTATTGCTTCGCATTCTCGTGCAAAGCCTTACGCGCCGCCCGGGCTTGGGCTTGCACCATGAGAATATCAAGGAGCGCGAGCAAGAGGGCGAGCAGAGTCTGCCAACCGCATATCAGCCAGTAGAGGATGAATCGCCAGGGATGTTCGTGGGGATCGAGCCAGGCGCGTAACACCGTCAGGCCACAGAGCAGCAATACCAGCGTAACACCCAGCGAGATCGCCATGATAACTCGCCGGCTTCGCTGGTCGCGGAGCAATCCCTGGGTGGCCTGGATGGTAAACGGCACCATCCAAAAGGGTTTCGACGGCGGCCGTTCTTCCATGGCCTAACGACTAGATCAGCAACAGCGCCGGGTTCTCGAGCAGGTGGCGAAGCTCCTTCAAATATTCCGCGCCCAGGGCGCCGTCGATCACACGATGGTCGCAGCTCATGCCGATGCTCATTCGCTGACCCGGCCCGATCTGATCGCAATCGTCGATGACCGGTTTTTTCACGATCGCGCCGATCGAGAGAATGAAACCCTGCGGCGGATTGATGATTGCGGAGAAATTGTCGATGCCGTAGCTGCCGAGATTCGATACCGTGAACGTGCCGCCCTGAAATTCTTCCGGCTTCATCCTCTTGTGCCGCGCGCGATGGGCCAGGTCTTTCATGGCTTCGCTAATTTCGCGCAGCGACTTATTCTGGGCCGCGCGAATCACCGGAGTCACCAGGCCATCCTCGATCGCGACGGCGATGGCGAGATTGACGTCATTGTATTGAACGATCGCGTCGCCATCGAAGGAAGCGTTCGCTTTCGGAACCTTCACCGCGGCTGCAACCGACGCCTTCAAGACAAAGTCGTTCACCGTGATCTTGGAGCTGTCGCTTTTTTCGCCCGCCGATTTCAATTCGGCGCGAGCCGTCATCAGCGGACCAGCGTCAATCTCGATGTTCAGGTAGAAATGCGGCACCGGCCCTTTGCTCGCGACCAGGCGTTCCGCGATTACTTTGCGCATCCCGCTCAAGCTGAGGCGCGAGCCTTCGCCGGTGGGAATCCGTGCAGCTGCCGCCGCCGGCTGCGGCGCGGCACCTTTCGATTTCGAGACCGCACGCACATCGCTTTCGGTCACGCGTCCGTCGGGACCTGTCCCCTTCACGGTTGAAAGATCGACGCCCTGTTCCGCAGCCAGCCGCCGCGCCAGCGGAGACGCTTTCACGCGCGCTTCGCCGCTGCTTTCCGCCCGCGGTTCCGGCAACGGTTTGGCAGGCGGCTCGGCTTTTTTCTCCGCGGGTTTCTTACTTTCTTGCGGCGGAGCGGTCTCCGGTTCCTCTTCTTCAGCAGGCGCCGGCTGCTCCGTCTCTGCCTGCTCTTTCTTTTTCGCCGGTGCTTTGTTTTCGTCCTTCGGCGCTTCCGGCTTCTTCTCTTCCTTCTTGGGCGCCGCTTCGCCTTCGCTGCCGATGAACGCGATCTTGTCGCCAACGTTCACCTTCCCGCCTTCCTCGACATAAATCTCGGTGAGTGTTCCGTCCTCCGGCGATTCCCATTCCATCGTCGCCTTATCAGTCTCGATCTCGGCGATCACGTCGCCCGCGGACACTTTATCGCCCTTCTTCTTCTTCCACGCGACAAGAGTTCCCTCCGTCATCGTGTCGCTCAGCTTTGGCATTTGGATTTCAGGCATGGCGATAAGTCGTTAGGCGTAACAAACCTTTTTCACGGCCGCGATCAACTTTTCGGCGCTGGGCAGGACCGCTTTCTCGAGCTTCTCGTTGTAAGGCATGGGCACATCTTCCTGGGCCACGCGCAGGATCGGGGCGTCCAGTCCGTCGAACATTTCTTTCTGGATACGATACGAAACTTCCGCGCCGACTCCGCAGAACGGCCGGTCCTGCTCCACGATCACGACGCGATGTGTTTTTGAAACCGAGTTCAGGATCGCCTCCATATCCAGCGGTTTGATGGAACGCAGATCCAGGACTTCCGCGCTGATCTCCTCTTCGTTCTCCAGGGTTTCCGCCGCCGCCAGCGCGAGCGGAACGGTCTGCGCGTAACAAATGATGGTGACGTCGCTGCCGTCGCGTTTCACTTCCGCTTCACCGAGCGGGATGAGCAACTCGAAATCTTCGTCTTCGACCATTCCCTTCGAGCTGTAGAGAAGCTCGACTTCGAGGACCAGCACCGGATTGTTGTCGCGGATCGCGGTTTTGAGCAATCCTTTTGCGTCGCGCGGTGTGGCCGGCGTGCAGATCTTCAATCCGGGCACATTCGCGTAAAGACACTCCGTGGCGTGCGAATGGGTCGCGCCCAGCTGATGGGCCGGCCCATTCGGCCCGCGAAACGTAATTGGAATGTTGAACTGGCCGCCGGACATCGTGAGCATGTTGGGCGCGTTATTCACGATCTGATCGAAAGCGACGAACGAAAAACTGAACGTCATGAATTCGATGATCGGCCGCAGCCCCACCATGGCCGCGCCGACCCCCAGGCCGGCAAATCCGTTTTCGCTGATCGGTGTGTCGATAATGCGCCTGGGACCGAAGCGTTCCAGCAACCCCTGGCTCACTTTGTAAGCGCCGTTGTATTCGGCGACCTCCTCTCCCATCAGGAAGACGTTCGGGTCGCGCTCGATTTCTTCAGCAAGCGCTTCGTTGAGCGCCTGGCGATAAGTGATTTCTCTCACCCCATCTCTCCTCCTGTAGCGACGGCCGTGCCGGCCGCAGAGCTCGACGATGCAGGCGACATGCCTGCCGCTACAGGACCTGCGTTCGCGTAGGTGTAATCGTACAGCTTCTCCAGCGGCGGCTCCGGGCTCTCCTCCGCAAACTTCACGCTCGCGAGCGCGGTCTCCTTAGCTTCCTTGTCCATCTGATCGAAACGCTCATTCGTCAGCTTATCCTCCCGGGTGAGCTGCGCCCGCAAACGCGTGATCGGATCGTCGAGCCGATATTGTTCGAGCTGTTCCTTCGTCCGATAACTCGCCGGATCGGACATGGAATGGCCGCGATACCGGTAGGTCCGCACTTCGGCAAACGCCGGATGCGGATCGCCCCGCATCGAGCTGATGATCCCGGAAAGTTTGTCGCGGACTTCGCGAAAGTTCATCCCGTCAATCACCGTGCCGGGAATATCGTACCCTTCCGCGCGATCGACGATTTGCTTCAGGGAAGTAGAGCGCTCCACGCTGGTTCCCATCGCGAACAAATTGTTTTCGCAGACGAACACGACCCGCAGCTTGTAGAGCGCGGCCAGGTTCAGCGCCTCGTGGAAGGATCCCTGGTTAATGGCGCCGTCGCCGAAGAAGCACAGCGTCACCCGGTCCTCGTCACGGTACTTCGATGCAAACGCCATGCCGACCGCCAGCGGCACGTGCGCCGCCACGATCGCGTGCCCGCCATACATGTGGCGCTCCCGATCGAAGTAATGCATCGAACCGCCGAGGCCCCGCGAACAGCCGGTCGCCTTGCCGAAAAGTTCCGCCATGCAGGCGTTCGCGCTGGTGCCGCGGGCGAGCGCATGGGCATGATCGCGGTAGGCCGTTATTAAATAATCATCCGCTCGCGCTGCCGCGATGGCGCCGCAGACAACAGCTTCCTGGCCGATGTAAAGATGGCAGAAGCCGCCAATCTTCTGCGCCTGATATTGTTGACTCGCACGCTCCTCGAAACGCCGGATCAACAGCATCAACGAGAGCATCTCGACCTCGTCGCGTTGCTCCGGCTGCGGCATAGCCGGATTAGATCGGGCGCGGCAGGGCGGAGGACGCGCGGGCAGAGGCCGGCGAGCGGCCCCAATGCATGCAAAGGACGAAGAGCCCGGTGAAGAGGAGATCGCTCAGGACCGAGTTACGGAAAAACATCCAGCTCGGCGTGGCGCTGTATTGGGGCAGACCGACGGTGAGCGCCTGGACGAGGCCGGCGAAATTCCTGACATAACCGGGATCGCTTAACCAGGCGAACACGTTCGTGATGACGTAAAACAGAACCGAGCCGGCGAGCGAAGCGGGCAGGAGTGTTTTCCACGAAGCGCGATTCGACAGCGCCCACCCCAGCAAGCCAACGACGATCAAGGCCAGATAGCGGCCGACAATCAGCGGATGGAGCATCGGCGCGCCGTAATGAACGTTCAGGACAATATCAGTAATGAAGAGCGCGATAAGCGGGACGGTGAATTTGTAACGGGCCGGGAAATATGCCGCGCCGCAAAGGGCAATGGCGGCTATCGGCGCGAAATTCGACAGCCAGGTGGAGCCCGAAGTAATGGCGAGGCCGGTCAGGATGCGATACGCGACCGCCGCGACGATGAGAAGGAAAGCGGGAATCATAGGGGATAATTTCTAACCTTCCTGAGCGATATGCAATCTCGTTCTTACTGGCGGACGGCTATGATCCGGAAGAGGGAGACAGGGCACCTAACGACTTGTTCAAGCGAGCCTTGCGGCGTTTGGCGGCGTTCTTGTGAATGATGCCGCGCTTGGCCGCCTTATCGATGGCGGAGATCATGGCATGGACGCTCTGCGCTTCGGGCTGGGCTGCGGCGGAAACGCCCTTCTGCATTCCGCGCAAGCGGGTGAGGACGCTGCGATTACGAAGGGAGCGCTTGGTGGTCTGGCGGGCGCGTTTGGAAGCGGATCGAGTATTGGCCATGGTAGGAAATTTGTGAGGCGGGGAGGGTCGCGGAGAGCTCCCGCCCTGTCAAGGCAGCTTCGGCCGACAGAAAACTACGCGCTGCGGCCGAAGTGCGGTTGCTCCTTCAGATTCTTTCGCACTGGCTTCTTGGCTGGTTTCTCTACTGGCGCCACCGGCGCCTCGGCCACTATTTTCGGTTCGGCCTTCGGTTCCTGTTTGGCCTTTGGTTCGGGCTCGGCCGGTTCCGGCTCGGCTTTTGGTTCGGCGTTTCGCTGCTCGAGAGCGAAGGTGGCTCCGCTGGGCGCCTTGGGAATCTTCGGGAGCTTGTCATTAACGATCTCGACCAAGGCTCCGATCGGCAGTTGCGCGTAAAGCTCCTCGACGTCGCGCGACTTCATCCGGATGCAGCCATAGCTCGCGGGCCGGCCAATCGTTTTTTCTTCCGGCGTACCGTGAATATAAATGCAGCGGCTAAACGCGTGCGCGTTCGATGCTTCCAGACCCTTAAGCCAGATGATCCGCGTGATCACCGGATCGCGCCCGGGCGCGTTTGGCTTGATTATTTCACCCGTGAAACGGCGGTTGCGAAACACCGCTCCCACTGGCGCGTGATCGCCAATTTTTTCGGCCACCTGGAGAAAACCGAGCGGCGTTGTCATATGGCCCCAATCGTCGCCGAGGCCGAATTTCGAGGTCGAGATGGGATAGGTCGCAAGGCGGGTGCCGTTACCCATTAGCATGAGCTTCTGGTCTTTTACGCTGATGATGACGCGGCTGGGACCGTCCGCGCGGAGTCCGGGAGCGAGAGCGCTGAGCGCTAGCAGCACCAGGGAAAGCCGACGCATGCCGAGCTTCTTACTAGAAATTAGCCCTTTGTCACGCGGGAATTGTTGCGGCGGCCGGGCGTTCGCCACTGAAATTCCAGCGCGGCATCCACCGGCTGAAGGAAGAAAGAGACACGTAAAGGAACCCGATTTGGAACATGGCCAGGAACGGCACCGAGATCCATTGGCCATGCTGAATGGCGAACCAGAGGAAGTAGGAGAAGTAAATCGCGAACGCCATTTCGGCCAACGGCAGAAGCGATTTGAGCGGCATGTATTTGCAGGAACGCCATTGCTGCGCCTTGCGCTCAATTCCGTACTTCGGCGTGCGGGCGAAATCCGATTTGTGATTGAAGACAGCTTCCAGAACGGCGCGCGCGTTATTGATCGAGAGCCCGACGCCGAGGGCGAGCAGCGCGGGAAGCAGCAGAATTTCCTTCATCCAGGTGCGCGGATGAAGTTCGCGTTGCGCGCAAATGTAAAAGACTGCGACCGACACCGAGGCCGTCATAAATATCGGCACATCGAGCAGCAACGTGCGGAGCCAGGTGTTCTGCGGCCCGCCGCTGGAAGGATGGAGGAGCACGCACAGGCAGGCCAGGAGGAGATAGGCGAAATTAGAGGTCAGGTGCGCTGTCGCCTCGATCTTGATCATGAGAGGTAGATTGCTGCGCCAGACGGTGGGCAGTAATTTCTTGCAAGTCTGGATCGAGCCTTTGGTCCAGCGATGTTGCTGGGACTTGAAGCCGTTCATGTCGACCGGCAGTTCCGCCGGCGTGATGACATCCGGCAGGAAAATGAATTTCCAACCGGCCAGCTGCGCACGGTAACTCAGGTCGAGATCTTCGGTGAGCGTGTCGTGTTGCCAGCCGCCCGCTTCATCGATGCAGGACCGGCGCCAGAGCCCGGCGGTGCCGTTGAAATTGAAAAACCGCCCGCTGCGACTGCGCGCGGTTTGCTCCAGCAAAAGATGGCCGTCGAGGAACATCGCCTGGACGCGCGTGAGCAGGGAGTAACCGCGGTTCAAATGACCCCAGCGCGTCTGGATCATCCCCACTTTCGGATCGGTAAAGAAATGGATCGTCTTTTTCAGCAGGTCCGGATTCGGGACGAAATCTGCGTCCAGAATGCAGACGAACTCGCTGTCCGCGGAAGCCAGCCCGGTCTCCAGAGCGCCGGCTTTGAAACCGGTGCGATCCGTCCGGTGGATCAGTTCGACGTTGAACCCGCGGCTCTGCAATTCCGCCACGCACGACGTCGTCAGCGCACGGGTATCGTCCGTCGAATCATCGAGGACCTGGATCTGGAGAAGGTCTTTTGGATAATCGATCTCGCTCACCGAACGGAGGAGCCGCTCGACCACGTAGACTTCGTTGAAGATCGGCAGCTGCATCGTCACTTTTGGCAAGTGGTCGAAGTGGCCGACCGGCACCACTCCGCGCTTCCGGTGCTTCAGAAACAGGTAAATGATGACGTAACGATGAATTCCGTATGCGGAAAGGCCGATGAGCACGCTCATGTAGCAAATCGTCCAAATGATTGAGGCGAGGCTTCCTTGCATAACGGATTAGAGAAACTGCTCCGAAGTCTTACCCGGAGCAGGGCGACATGATGCCGCTTCCATCGCGTCCGTCAAATCAAAAATCGGGGGTTTGCCCGTGGAAAGCGGAGCCATTTTCGGGGGACAAAGGAGCGGTTTGAGCGAGTTTAGGGCGAGGGCTCGCGGCATGCAAGCGGCTGCGGGCCATGGCTCGATTCAGATGATAATGAAAGGTATATCCGGCGCCGGCCCTTCTCTTATTAGATATGCGGCTGGGCTTTTCTTTACCCTGGCCATCGCCCGCGGCCAGGTTCCGGTGGAGAACCCGGCGGAACATGAGCGCGAAGAACTGGGGGTGAACCCCTACACCGCCCCGTCGGTGGCGGACATTTTTCAGCAACTCGATGACTTGAAGCCGCTTCCCTTCGACCAGCTTAAGCGCGATTTTCCCCAGGCGACGCACGCCGGCCGCGAACAAATGGGGATGGTTTTCGGCGGACTCGTCGCGGACGGCTTTCTGATTGTGGAAGCGCAGAAAAAAAATCTCTTGGAGGATCTGGGGAAAGTGCTGCTGCGCCAGGCCCGCAGTCTCGGCGTCGGCGATCGTGTTATGCGTCACAGCGCCAGCCTGAGCGAGCTCGGAAAAAAGGGGGATTGGCCGGCCGTGCGGCGCGAATTGATTTCCACGCAGCAGGACGTGGAGGAGGCTATGACGGCGATGCGCGATCAAAAAATGGCGCATCTGATTAGCCTCGGCGGGTGGCTCCGCGGCTTGGAGATTTGCGCGGGCGCGGTCGAGAGCAATTACACCACCGATCGCGCGGCGGTGTTGTGGCAACGCGATTTGATCAACTATTTCGCCGAAGAACTAAAGACGCTGCCGCCCACCATCGCGCACAAACCGCTCTTCGAAAAAGTTCGTGCCGGCGTCGAAACGATCCGCGACCTCCTCAATCGCGCGCCGGAGAAAATGAGCCCGGAGGATGTGAAAACGCTGCACGCCCAGGCAAAGGAATTGAACCTGGCGATTGCCGCCGCTGATTAGTCGAGCCGCGTAAGCAAAAATATTTCCGGCCTTGCCGCGACCATCGAGAGAGCCGAACTTTTCCCTGCGATGTCCTGGATTCAGTCGATTCCATTCCTCGCCCGCCTGAAGCGGCGGGACCGCGATCGCCTTGCCCGTTACAACATCGTCATCGCGATCCTGCTGGCGGGCTGGTTTCCCTCGATCCTCATGCTGGTCGTCTCCTACACGATCCTGACGAACACCCTGGAAACCAAAATCCTCCACGATCGCCAGACGTTCGTGCAATTGATCGCCCATCTGGTGGGCGATGATCTCAGCCATACGGGCAGCGTGATCGAGTATTACCAGACGCAGCCGGACGTGGCTAAAATCCTGTCCGGACCGGCGGCATCAACCGGAGCCCAACAATGGTTGACCCAGACCTTCTACTCGCATCCGCGCATCGACGGGATGTTCATTACCCGGGCCGATGGCGAGCTGATCGCGTCCTTGCCGGCTATCGATCCGGCGTCGGGCCAGGAATTTTCCGCGACCCTGTGGCGGGAGGGCGCAATGGGTTCGCCGGACGTTTTTGTCTCGCCGGTGCATCCGCGCTTGCCGGATGGCCGCATGGCGACCGCAATCGTCGGCGCCGTTCGAACGCCGGACGGCAATGTGGCCGGCTACCTCGGCGTCTGGGTTCTGGTAGAACGCATGGGCCGGCGCTTGTCCACGATCGAAATCGCGGATCAGGCGATTTGCCAGATCGTGGATCAAAACGGCAACCCTCTTTTTGCAAAAAACTTTGCTCCGAACGCCACCCCGGTTCCGCCGGGCGCAGCGAAAATTATCGACGAAATTCGGGCCCTGAAAACGGGCTCGATCGAACGGGACGGCAACCTTTATTCCTTCACCACCGTTGATAACACCGCCTGGATGACGATCGTCGAGCAGCCCAAGGCGGTCGCCTACAAACCGGTTCGGGATTTATTGGACAAGATCACGATCCCGGCATTGTGGCTGATTGTGGTGACGGCTGTAGCCGCCTGGCTCGCCGGCAGAGTGGCACGAAGGCAGACCGAGGCCGCGCGGCGGATCGAGCGCGAAGTTATTTTCAACGAAAAGATTCTCGCGAACATGCCGAGCGGCATCGCCTTGGTCGATCCGGAATCGCGCCATTTTCTCCAGGCCAACCAGACCTTCACCGAAATGGCAAAACGCTTCGGTGGACTGCCCGAAGGCCGCGATATTTACGAGGCGGTTTACGACGAGGTGAAGATCGTGCCCGGCGAAGCGATCGAGCGCGTGCTGGCGTTCGGCGCGCCTTATCAACTCGTCGAGCACGCGTTTACCGATCGCGATGGGATGACGCGGTTCGTCAACGTGAACCTGCTCCGCTTGCAAACCTCGGAGCAAACCATTCAGGGGGTGCTTTACCTCGTCGAAGATAAGACGCGCGACATGACGCTGCGCCAGGAACTCATTGGCGCGAACGCCGCCAAAGACCAGTTTCTCGCTTTGCTCTCGCACGAGTTGCGCAACCCGCTTTCGCCCGTGATCGCGATGGTCGGCGAACTCGAGGCGAGCGCCGGGGATTCGCCGGAAGTTCGGCGCGCCCTCGAAGTCATTCGCCGCAATGTTGAGCTGGAAGCGCGACTGATCGACGACCTGCTCGACGTGACGCGCATCTCGAAGGGCAAACTCCAGCTCAGCCTGGAAACGGCCAGCGTCCACGAAATCTTGCAGCGCTCCTACGAGATTTGCCGTGAGGAAATTGCCGCGAAAGAGTTGAAGATCGAGTTCCGGTTGCGCGCGGAACAGGCCTACGTGGAAGGCGATCCAGCGCGCCTACAGCAGGTCTTTTGGAACCTCGTCAAGAACAGCGTAAAATTTACCCCGGCCAACGGCCGCATCGTCATCGAGACGTTGAATCCCACGCCGGATACGGTGGAGATCCGAACCACGGATACGGGCATCGGCATCGAGTCCGACCAGATGGAGCGAATCTTTAACGCGTTCGAGCAAGGCCAAAGCTCCATCACTCGGCGGTTCGGCGGCCTCGGGCTTGGTCTCGCCATCTCAAAGGCCATGGTCAACGCGCACGGCGGAACCATCAAAGCGGAAAGCAGCGGAAAAAATCGCGGCGCGACTTTTATCGTCACGCTCACCACGGTCGCGGCCCCGGCGCTGGTGCCCGCGGTTCCCAAAACGCGCGGACCCAAAGAGGCGGCAGTAAAGGCCGCCAACGCGAAAGGAACTGGTGCGCGCGTGCTGGTGGTGGACGATCATGTCGATACCTGCACCGGCATGAAGATGATGCTCGAACGGCGCGGTTACCGCGTGACGGTGGCGCACACGGCGGACCAAGCCTTGGAAAAGGCGGGGCAGACCGAGTTCGACCTGGTGATCAGCGACATCGGCCTGCCAGACAGGTCCGGCTACGAGCTGATGCAGGAACTGGGCACGACCAAGGGCCTGCGCGGAATCGCGCTTAGCGGTTTCGGAATGGAGAACGACGTTAGCCGCGCCCGCGCCGCCGGCTTCTCCGAGCACCTCACTAAACCGATCAATTTCGATCGACTCGATGAAGCGATCCAGATGCTGCTGGGCGAACCCGAGCCAGCCGTCCGGTCGTAATTAGTTTGTGGTTGGGACGCTCGCTGCACTCTGCTCAGCCGCTTTGCGCTCGGAGGCTTCCTTCAACTGGCGAGAAAGCTGTTCCACGCGCTGGCGCATGATTTTGCCGGCCTTGAACTTTACGGTCGCCCGGGGTGGGATCACAAAACTGCTGCCTGGCTCGTTGGGGTTGCGGCCCACGCGCGGCTTAGTCAGGCGGGTTTGAAACACCCCGAAGTTGCGCAATTCCACCGCGACATTGTTCGCCAGGCTATTAGTAATGTGGTCGAGCGTCCGCTGCACGACTTCGAAAACGTCGTGCTGCACCATCCCCGTTTGGTTGCTTATGGCCACAACTATGTCCCTCTTGGTGAGCTTCGCCATACACAAGGTAATCGTGCCAGGGCCGGTTTGTGGGGGGCCTAAATCGTAATAAATTTGCGGTCCCCAAACGGGAGCCGGCCTGCCCGCGCGCCGGTCTCGGCGCAAATTGGCGGGCTAAGCCGTCGCCGGACGGCTTAAAATACGGCTCAGGTAATAGGTAACCGGGCTCTGCTCCGCGAGCAATTTCCGGCGGGACTTCAACTGCCCCTGAACCACGCCGAGCTTGGTGAACACGCCGTTCCACTCCGTCTCCAGGCGCCGCACTTCCTCGTTCGAAAGCTCGCGGACCCCGCGCACCGAGACGCTGCGCTGGAGCACGTTCATGGCGCGGCCCGACAATTCGCCGATCATCCCGAGCGCCCCGAAAACGTGCTCCGTCTCCTGCAAAAGATTGGCGCGGATTTCCGTAAACAGGCGCTCCTGTTCCGCCGAAATGATCGGGCGCGCCTTGTCCAGCGCGTAGGTGATCAGGTCGTGGAGCTTTTTCCAGTTATCCAGTTGCAACCGGAGCAGGCGCAGTTGGGTTTCGAGTGCCTTGTCTCTCATACGGAACCGGTGCCGGAGAGCTCGAGGGTCTCGTCCAGCTTCTGCAAATTGTCGATCAACAGGTGCGCCCAGGGGCGGTCCACCGTCTGCACCTGGCTGATGATGCCTTCTTCAAAATAAAACCGGCCCTGGCGCCAGCGGAAAATTTCCGCAACAGCGGATTCGCCTTCCAGCGAGCCGTAGACCGCGTGGCGGACCGAACCGTGAGCGAGGTAAATTTCGCTATTGCCGCGGCCCGACTTGAAAGTGAACCGCCCGCTGCGCTGGCCCAGGCAGCTCATCTGCAAAATCTCGGCCGCCGAAAATTGATTCAGATTCCCGATGAGCGAATGGCAGGGATCGATTCCTTCCGCTGGAGTGCCGCCTTGGGCGAGGGACTCGACAAAGGTTTGCAGTTGTTTACGCAGGCTCCGTTCGCTGCTGTCGCTCGAGATCCTGACTATATTCTGCTGCTGCGCCGTGGGCTCGACGTCCTTCGTCTTCGGCGAGAGGCAGACCACCTTTAGTGAAGGGAAGTGCTGTCGCGCGTTGGTGGCCTGCTCCATGGCGATCGGGTTTTCGCCTTCGACTACGAACCCGTCGAAGTTTTCTCCGAGCAACAAAAAGACTACCTCAGACATCGTGCGAACCACCCGGGTTTCGATGCCGTCGATTTCGTCGAGAATGGCGAGGGCCCGGTCCTGAAAGACCGGATCGGCATTCAATATGAGGAGCCTGGTTTCCACAAATGTCGCGTCAGAGGTAAAAAATAGATAGCAGGAAGCTTGCCCTGCGGGGGCGGGAGACGCGACCGGCTTACTTTCGCCAGGGCTGACGAGGTGGCGGAGCCGAAAAGTGCCCGGGAGCAACGTCGTGCGCCGTGCGGAAATGCACTTTTGCGACCTTTCGCAGGGCGTCGGATCCCCCTGTTTCCACCAACTTCCTTGCGGCTTCCTTCACCTCGGCCGAAACGCCGCGGCCTAACTTTACGCCCATCGCCTTCCCGTGCCGCTCAAGCCAGTCGATAAACGCTTCGCGGGCCAGGATCGAGGCCGCTGCAACAGCCAGGTCAGATTCAGCTTTTGTCCGCTGGTCGAGCTGGATCTTCTGCGCGTGCTTGCCCAGCGCTTTCTCAATGACGCTGGCGTCCGCGAATTTATCCGACAACGCGCGGGGGCAATCCGGTTTCCGTTCGAGCAGGTTCTCAATTACGCGCGCGTGTCCCCAACCCAGCAATGTATTGAGGTTCCCAAACTTTTCGTAGAGATCGTTGTAGCGCTCCGGTCCGATCGCAACCGTGTCGCCGATCGCGCCCGGCGTGGTGCGGATCATTTCCGCCAGCGACCGGATCTTCGCGTCCGAGCCGATCCGCTTGCTGTCCTGAATGCCGGCGTCGAGAAATTTTCGCGCGATCTCGCGATCCACATAAACGCCGGCGATGACGAGCGGCCCGAGGAAATCCCCTTTCCCGCTTTCGTCGATTCCGAAATGCGGCTCGAACATTTCCGGCGAATGCACTTCTTCGTAGCCGAGCTTCGCTTCCTCGAGGATTTTCGGTTCGAGCTCGAACTGGACGAATTCCTCGATCCCCTTTCCCTGCAAAAGGATCTTTGGCCCCTTCTCATAAACCGCGACGCTCAGTTTGTTTTTCTGCGCGAAGAAAAGTGTGTAAGGCCTTTCCGCGAATTCAAAGCCGAGTTCCTTCAGCAAAGTGCGCAGCTTTGCCGCTTGGTCCGGCGTGAGCGGGTGAGTGTAGGAATTCATCTCGGCGCGCTGAACGTCCAACGTCCAACGTCCAACGTCCAACGCCCAATGGAAGAACTCTGAATTTGAACGTTGGACGTTGAGCGTTGCACGTTGGACGTTTCTTCATCCGCGTGAACCCTGCTCCGCCCGCCGCGCCCTTCCGGCACTCTCTCCTCACTTGGTACCGCAAAAACCGCCGCGATCTTCCCTGGCGACGCTCGGCCGATCCCTACGCGATCCTCGTCTCCGAGTTCATGCTCCAGCAGACCCAGGTAGCCACCGTCATCCCTTATTATAAAGAGTGGCTCCGCCGCTTCCCAGATTTCGCCACGCTCGCCGCCGCCTCCGAAAATGACGTCCTTCACGCCTGGCAGGGGCTCGGCTACTACACCCGCGCGCGAAATCTCCGGGCGACTGCCATCGTCGTCATGGAAAGGCACGCCGGCATTTTCCCACGAGACCTGGACTCGATTCGAAAGCTTCCGGGAATTGGCCAATACACGGCGAACGCCATTGCCACCTTCGCCTTCGACCAATCGGTCCCGATCGTCGAAGCAAACATTGCCCGCGTCGTCTCCCGCGTCTTCGAACTGCAAACCCCGATCGACACGACCGCCGGTCGCGAGCGGCTCTGGTCCACCGCTGCGCAACTCCTCCCACGTCGCAGCGCCGGCCAGCATAATTCCGCGCTCATGGAATTGGGCGCGCTCGTCTGCACCGCGCGACCCAAGTGTCCATCCTGTCCCGTGCGAACTTTCTGCCGGAGCACCGACCCGACGGTTCTTCCACGAAAAAAAGCGCGACCACCTCTGCAATTTCGGACCGAGCATCATGGCTTTGCCCTGCGCCGCCGTCGCGTCCTCCTCGAACAATCACAACATCGCTGGCGCGGAATGTGGATCCTTCCGACGTTGGCGAACGCGCCGGCCACACTTCTGCCGATGCATCGCTCCGAGTTTCCTTTCACCCACCACCGCATCACGCTCGCCATTTACTCGGACGATGGCTCGGACGAAAAACGAAACCAAAACCAGCGCTGGTTTCCGATTCACGATCTGGACTCGATCCCACTCCCATCGCCCCACCGCCGCGCCCTCGACGACATCCTGATCTCGGTCGGTCTTCGCTCTTCTTAATTCGGCGTTGGACGTTGGACGTTGAGCGTTGAACGTTTTCCCCCATGCCCGCGTTCCAACAGCTTCCCGACGCCCACGGCCATTTCGGTCCGTACGGCGGCATGTTCGTGCCCGAGACCCTGATGTCAGCCCTGAACGATCTGACCGCCGAATACGAGCGGGTCAAGATTGATCCGGCCTTTCAAAGCGAGCTCGCCGAGTTGCTCCACGATTTCGCCGGCCGTCCCACCCCGTTGTATTTCGCGGCCCGCCTCACGAAAAATCTCGGCGGCGCGAAAATTTATTTGAAGCGGGAAGATCTTCTCCACACCGGCGCCCACAAAATCAACAACGCCCTCGGTCAGATTCTTTTGGCGCGGCGCATGGGCAAAACGCGCATCATCGCCGAGACGGGCGCGGGCCAGCACGGCGTCGCCACCGCTACCGTCGCCGCGCGGTTCGGCTATGAGTGCGTCATCTACATGGGTAGCGTCGACATGGAGCGGCAGGCGCTCAATGTCGCCCGGATGCGCTTCCTCGGGGCGAAGGTCATCGCTGTGACCGCGGGCCAGGCGACGCTGAAGGAAGCGATCAACGAAGCGATGCGAGATTGGGTGACGAACGTCCGGACCACTCATTACATTCTCGGCTCCGCCCTCGGTTCGCATCCCTACCCGATGATGGTCCGGGATTTTCACCGGGTTATCGGTCTCGAAGCGCGCCGGCAGATCCAGGAGCGCGAGGGACGGATGCCCGACGTTCTCATTGCCTGCGTCGGCGGCGGCAGTAACGCCATCGGACTTTTTCATCCGTTCCTCGACGACGAGACGGTGCGAATGATAGGCGTCGAAGCTGGCGGTGAAGGCATCCGCACCGGCAAACACGCGGCCCGTTTCCAAGGCGGACGGCTCGGCGTTCTCCAAGGAACGAAAACTTTTATCCTGGCCAATGAAGATGGGCAGATCGAGTTGACGCATTCCGTCTCCGCCGGACTCGATTACGCCGCCATCGGTCCCGAACACAGTTATCTGCGCGACCAGGAAAGGATCGAATACGTTTACGCAACGGACGCCGAAGCCCTGGCCGCTTTCCGCACCCTGGCGGAAACCGAAGGCATCATTCCCGCGCTCGAGACCGCCCACGCCGTCGCGCACGTAATTAAGATCGCTCCCTCTCTTCCGTCCGATAAACTCGTCATCGTGAATTGTTCCGGCCGCGGTGATAAAGACGTGTCGCAGGCGGCGACGCACTTTGGAATCCAATGAGAAGCATGACCGGATACGGCCGTGGCGATGCGGACCACGGCGGCACGAAATTCAGCGTGGAGCTGAACTCCGTGAACCGAAAGCAGAGCGACATCGTCATCAATCTTCCGCGAGATCTGGCCGCCCTCGAGCCGCGGATTCGCCAGGCGATCAACGAAAAGATTTCGCGCGGCCGAATGAACGTGGTCGTGGCGCTGCACCAGGGCGCGAACGGCACGGCGGCGCTCGCTCTCGACACCGCTCTCGCCCGCTCCTATCACGACGCGATGTTGACGTTGCAGAAGGAATTGAGCGCACCCGGCGAAATCACGATTGGGACAATCCTGCAGGCGCCGGGCGTCATGCGTTCCCCGGAACAAAGCGTCGACGCCGATAAAGCGTGGCCGGCCGTGGAGCGCGCGCTGTCGACGGCGCTGAGCGAGTTGGTCAAAATGCGCGAGCGCGAAGGGAAACACCTTGCGAAGGATTTGATCCATCGCCTCAAGGTCTTGCGTCAGGAGATCAAGGGAATCCGGGCGTTGTATCCCGACGTCGTGAAAAAGTATCGGAGCGCATTGATGGAGCGCATCCAGAAGGCCGGGCTAGATCTTCCGGTCGAGGACGAACGCCTGCTAAAAGAAGTCACGATCTTCGCGGATCGTTCCGACATCTCGGAAGAACTGACGCGGCTGGAAAGTCACCTCGCCCAATTTGCGCATCATCTCCGCAAGAACGAACCGGTCGGCCGCACCCTCGAATTCATTACTCAGGAAATTTTTCGCGAGCTGAATACTCTTGGCGCGAAGTCGAACGACGCTGGAATCTCCCAGCACGTCGTGGCCTGCAAATCCGAACTCGAAAAGATCCGGGAGCAAATCCAAAACCTTGAATAGGCAATTCACGCGCACCGGGATCTTGTTCGTTCTCTCTGCGCCATCAGGCGCGGGCAAGACGACGCTCTGCGACGCGCTTCGGCAGACGCCGGACTTCGTTTACTCGGTATCCTGCACCACGCGCCCGCCTCGCGCCGGCGAGATCGAAGGCGACGATTATCATTTCCTGACCGAGGACGATTTCCGCGCGCGCGTCGAGGCCGGAGAATTTCTCGAACACGCGAAGGTACACGAGCATTACTACGGCACCATGCGCGGCCCGATCATTGCCAACCTGGAAAACGGAGTCGATGTCCTGATCGACGTGGACATCCAGGGCGCCGCGGCGATTCGCTCGTTCAACGATGAAACGATCCGGCGGGCGCTCTGCGATGTTTTCATCATGCCGCCCGACCTCGAAGAATTGCGGAAGCGACTGACCAAGCGCGGAACGGAAACGCCCCAACAGATCGAATTGCGTATCATCACCGCCGCGCGCGAGATGGAATTGTGGCGAGCTTATCGCTACACGATCATCAGCAAATCGATGGAGGAGGATCTGCAGAAGTTTCGGCATATCATGGGCGCGGAGAGGTATCTGAGCCGGAGGTTGAAGCTGTCATGAAAAAAAAGCTCCAAGCACCAAACTCCAAGCTTCAGAGAAGCACCAATCTTCAAGCGCCAACCACAAAAGGTCCGCGCAGATTTGATGTTTGGAATTTGGAGCTTCTCTGGTGCTTGGAGTTTGGTGTTTGGAGCTTTTCCTCAAGATGACCCCAAACACAAAGTGCGTCGTCCTTGGCGTGACCGGTTCGATCGCCGCCTACAAATCCGCCGAGCTGGCGAGCCTGCTGGTAAAGCAGGGCCATGACGTTTTCGTCGTCATGACGCGCGACGCCGCGGAATTCATCACGCCGCTTACGCTGCAAACGCTTTCGAAGAATCCTGTCAGCACCAGCTTCTTCGATGAAAAAGAAAACTGGCGGCCGGGACACATCGAGTTGGCCGATCGGGCGAACCTTCTCCTGATCGCTCCCGCGACTGCGAACGTAATCGCCGAGCTGGCTAATGGCCTCGCCGGTCATCCCCTCGCCGCGATCGCCCTCGCCACCCGTGCTCAAATTCTGATGGCGCCCGCGATGAACGGGAAGATGTGGGAACACCCGGCGACGCAGGAAAACGTGGCAACGTTGAAATCGCGCGGCGTCGAATTCATCGGGCCGGAGGAAGGAATGCTGGCGTGCGGTTACGAGGGCGTCGGTCGTTTGTGGAAGGTAGACGACATCGCTTTTCGCGCGGAGTTTCTGCTCGCGCGCCAGGATAATCTGATCGCGTGAGGTTCGTCGTCACCGCCGGTCCGACGCGCGAAGCGATCGATCCGGTTCGTTTCATCAGCAACCGGTCGTCGGGAAAAATGGGCTACGCGATTGCGGAAGCGGCGCTCGCGAAGAAACACGAGGTGACGCTCATCTCCGGCCCGGCGAGCATCGCGCCGCCGCGCGGCGCGAAAAATGTTTCGATCATTACGAGCGACGAACTGCACAACGCGGTGCATCGCACGTTGCGCGATTGCGACGTGCTGGTGATGTGCGCGGCGGTCGCCGATTACAAACCGGCGGCGATCTCCGTGCGAAAAATGAAGAAGCGCAAAACCGCCTTCGCTCTCAAACTCATTCCCACGCGTGACATCCTCGTTTCCCTGCCAAAACGCCGCCGTTACCTCGTCGTCGGATTCGCGGCGGAGACGCACGACCTGGCACAAAACGCGCAGAAAAAACTGCGCGCGAAAAATTGCGACGCGATCGTGGCGAACGACGTGAGCGGAAGCGAGACCGGAATGGAAAGCGAGGAAAATGAAGTGACGATTTTCTTTCGAAACGGCGACTCGAAGAAAATTTCGCGCACTTCCAAAAAAATAATCGCGCGGGAGCTCGTGAAAATAATTGCCAAGATGTTCGAAAAAAGTTTGACAAAAAAATCGTGGTGATTACTGACAACGGTAAGTGAAGTTAAAAAAATCCTTCACCAACCCACCGCGAAAGCGGACCGAAAGGGGGGATTAGTCGATATGGCAGCTAAGAAAAAAGCAAAGAAAGCTCCCGCCAAGAAAAAGGCGGCCGCGAAGAAAAAGAAACATTAGTTTCAATTATTCGCTCACGAGCTACGGAGCTCTTTCGTAGTTCCTAACCAATAACTTCAACCCGGGAGGAGAATTCATTTTCTCCTCCCGGTTTTTTTTGGGCTAACGTCTTTCCGTCATGACGCACTATCTCGACGCCGCAGTAGAAGCGGCCCGCGCCGCCGGCGAAATGTTGCGCCATGGTTTTCAGCAGCCGCTCCGGGTGAACTCCGCGGAGGCGCATGACATCAAACTCGAGATCGATGTTAGCGCCCAGACCCTGATCACCGAAGTGCTCCTGAAAAAATTTCCGGAGCACGCGCTCTACGGCGAAGAAGGGATCGTCGGCGACCAGGCGAGCGATCACCAGTGGGTTGTCGATCCGCTCGACGGCACCGTGAATTTTTTCTACGGCATCCCGCACTTCTGCGTGTCGATCGCGCTGCGTTACATGGGCGAGATCATCGTCGGCGTGATTTACGATCCAATCCGGGACGAATTGTGGAAGGTGCAGAAAGGCGAGACGCCCACGCTAAACGGCAAGCCGTTTCAGGTGAGCGAGCGCGCGGACCTGCGCGAAGCGGTGATCTCCGTCGGCCTCTCCAAGACGGGCGTGACGATCGCGGCGGGCCTGCCGTTGCTCCAGGAGATGGTGCACCGCGCGCGCAAATGCCGGTTGATGGGCAGCGCGGCGCTCGACATGGCGTATGTGGCGTGCGGCCGTTTTGACGCATACATCGAACAGGGCATCAGTCTGTGGGACATCGCGGCCGGCTGGATTCTGGTGGAAACGGCGGGCGGCAGAGTCGACCTGAAACCGCGCACGGATATGAAAGATAAATACAGCATCATCGCGTCGAACGGCGTGGTCGATTTGAAACTGTGAGCACGATTCGGTGTGGAAATGGTTACGACGCGCATCGGCTCGCAGCCGGGCGGAAACTGATTTTGGGCGGCGTCGAGATTCCGCATGATCGCGGACTCGAAGGACATTCGGATGCGGACGTGATCTGCCACGCGATCGCGGATGCGCTCCTGGGCGCGGTCGGCGAAAGCGATATCGGCCATCATTTCCCGAACACAGACGAATCGATTCGCGGGATCAGCAGCATCGAGATTCTGCAGAGAGTCACAGCGCTGCTGGCGGAGATTCATGCGCGGCCAGTGAATGTGGACGCGACCTTGATCGCGGAAGCCCCGAAGATCGCGCCGCACATTCCGGCGATGCGGGAGAAGATTGCGGCGGCACTTCGCCTGGAAACTGCGCGCGTCAGCATCAAGGCGACCACGAACGAAGGCCTGGGCGCGATCGGTCGCGGCGAAGGGATGGCGGCGATGGCGGTAGCGACCGTCGAAATGGAGTGATGGCGATCCGTCTCTTTAACTCTTACTCTCGCTCGCTCGAAGAATTCCAGCCGCTCAATCCAGCGGAGCGCGAGGTGAAGATGTACACCTGCGGACCGACGGTCTACAGCCACGCGCACATTGGGAACTTTCGCGCTTACGTTTTTGAAGATCTGCTTCAACGCCATCTCGAGCTGCGCGACTTCGCGGTCCGGCGCGTGATGAACATCACGGACGTGGATGACAAGACGATCCGCGGATCGCGCGAAGCGAACGTTCCCCTTGCGGAATTCACTGCACCGTTCAAGAAGGCGTTCTTCGACGATCTCGACACGTTGCGAATCAAACGGGCCGATTCATTCCCGGAAGCAACTGATCCGGGCGAACTGGCGAAGATGATTGAGATGATCGGGACGTTGATGGAACGGGGGCTGGCGTATCAGGCGGAAGACAAATCGATTTATTTTCGAATCAATAAATTTCCGGAATACGGGAAGCTGGCGCATTTCGACCTGACGGAGCTGCGTTCGACAGGACGGGTGAAGAGCGATGAGTACGACAAGGAAAACATCGGTGATTTCGCGCTCTGGAAAGCGTGGGACGAAGCGGATGGCGCGGTGAAGTGGGAGAGCCCGTGGGGTGCGGGCCGGCCGGGCTGGCACATCGAGTGCAGCGCGATGGCGACGCAACTGCTCGGCGATCAGCTCGATATTCATTGCGGCGGCGTTGACAATATTTTCCCGCATCACGAAGCGGAGATCGCGCAGACGGAGGGATGCACGGGGAAAAAGTTCGTGCGCTACTGGCTGCATTGCGCGCACCTGATGGTCGAGGGACAGAAGATGGCGAAGTCGCTCGGGAATTTTTACACGTTGCGGGATGTGATCGCGAAGGGATACAGCGGGCGCGAGGTTCGGTACGCGCTGATGCGGGTGCATTATCGGGCGCCGCTGAATTTTACGTGGGAGGGAATGGAGGAAGTACGGGAAGCATTGCGGCGCATCGATGATTGGGTGAGGAGACTCAATGCGGAGATGGAGAGCAAAGACAAGCCCCAAGCTCCAAGCTCCAAGCTTCAAGCTGCAGAGAAGCTGCAAGCTCCAACGGGCGGGTCAGATTTCCACGACGCTCTCGATGATGATCTGAATATTTCTGGGGCGCTCGGGGTTTTGTTTGAGACGATTCGAGAGACGAATCGGCGGATCGATGGCGGCGAGATCGACGCGAAGGAGGCGAAGGCGTGGCTGAAATGGTGGGGGCGCGTCGATCAGGTATTGGCGATCAGCGGAGAGGAAACCTCCCTGCCGGCGGAGATCGCGGCGCTGGCGGAGGCGCGAGTGCAGGCGAGGCTTGCAAAGGATTGGAGAAAAAGTGATGAATTGCGCGACGAACTCGCCGCGCGCGGTTGGGAAGCCCGGGACACCAAGGACGGGCAGAAAATCACGCCGCGCGGCGGCTCGTAGCTCCAATGTTTTCGCCGGCGGAATTTCTCAGTCTCGAACACACGGCGCACCCGAAGCTGTTTGAATCGCAAAAATATGTGTGGGACGCGCTCAGGCAGATCGCGAGCTATTTGCAGTTTCGCTTGGAACCGGCGGTGCTGGGCGACCTGGTCGGGAAGCCATTTATCAGCAAAGAGGTTTTCATTGGCGCGGGCACGATCGTGGAACAGGGCGCGATGTTGAAAGGGCCGGCGTGGATCGGGGAGAACTGCCACATCCGCAGCGGCTGTTACGTGCGCGAGAATGTCATCGTAGGGAACGGCGTGGTGATGGGGAACTCGTGCGAGTTCAAGAACTGCATCCTATTCGATGAAGCGCAGGTGCCGCATTTCAACTATGTCGGCGACTCGATTCTGGGGTATCGCGCGCATCTCGGGGCGGGCGTGATTCTTTCCAATGTGAAGCTGGATCATGGCGAGATTCATGTCAGCGCTGCGGATGGGGACATCGCGACTGGGCTGACGAAGTTTGGCGCGATCGTCGGGGACCGGACGGAGATCGGGTGTAATGCAGTGATCAATCCGGGGTCGGTGTTGGGGCGAGATTGTA
This sequence comes from Verrucomicrobiota bacterium, assembly GCA_030775765.1. Lineage (GTDB taxonomy): Bacteria > Verrucomicrobiota > Verrucomicrobiia > Chthoniobacterales > UBA10450 > AV80. Next base: position 4,783 of record JALYIN010000422.1, on the reverse strand, counting down.
TTGTTTATCCCGGGGCGAATTTCCGGGGAGTGCTGCCGAGCGCGAGCATGGTGAAGGTACGGCAGACGTTGCAGGTGCTGACGCGACGGAGCGTGAAGGGCGAGTAAAGAACGGGAACGGATGGGCAGGGATTCGAACCCTGGTTGCCTTGCGGCAAACACGCTTTCCAGGCGTGCGCATTAGACCACTCTGCCACCCATCCCAACTTAATTCCTGCTCCTGATCGTGATCATGCTCCGTCAGAAAAGATCATGAGCAGGATCATGATCAAGAGCAGGAGTATCAAAGCTGCAACCGGCGGAACAGTTCGTCGAGCGGGAGTTGCAGGCCGATGTAGAATTCGCCGAACTCGCCATACTCCGCGCTGACCGGATCGAAGCGCATCTCGTAAACGATCGACTTGATCTGAAACGTGTCCTGCGAAAACAGAGTCACGCCCCACTCGGCATCGTCGAGCCCGGTCGAACCGGTAATGAGCTGTTTGACTTTGCCCGCGTATTGCCGGCCAACAGCGCCGTGGCCGAGCATGAGCTTGCGGCGATCGGCGAAAGGCAATGCATACCAGTTGCGGTGTTCGCCCCGCCGTTTGCTCATGTTGTAGAAACAGACGACGGGCCAATCCGGCAGCGTGGGGTAAACGCGCTCGTGCCGGTAGTGTTTCATGCGCTCCTCGAACGCCGTCATCGCTTTCTCAAACTCCAGTGTGCCGCGACTGATTTTTTGTTCGTTCTCCAGGACCGCGGCGTAATCCTCCGTTGTCGTTTTGTATTCGCTCTCCTCGGTGACTGAGAGGTAGCTGTAAACGGGAACGAGCACATCGGCCCCGAGCGCGAGGCTCAGCTGTTTCTCGATCCGATTCGCCGTATGCAGGTCGGGCGTAATCAGCATGAAACCGATATCCGCTTTCGGCGTGACGATGCTCAGGATGAGGAGCTGCGTCGATTCGAGCGCGCGAATTTCCTGGACCAGAGAGGAAAGCGCGACCTTCGCCTGGCGCTGTTCCTCGGCGCTGAGCAATTGCCACTGCCCATGCTCGATCCGGTAATAGAGATGGAGGCAATGCCAGCCAAGCTCGGGAATCAGGGCAGCCTCATCTTTGTTCATGGCGTTAGACCCGGGCACCAGCCGGTCGCGGCAGATGAGCCAGGCAATATTCCTCGCCATCTCGCGACACGCGAAATTCAAGGCTCGCATCGGTCAATTCCGTCGCGCCGCAGGTCGCGCATTTGTGGAGCGGCTCCGTTTCCGTTTCGCGCGATTCCAGTTCGAAACGACGCCGCCGTTCCGTGACATCTTTCCGTTGGCGGGCGGACCGGTAAATCTCCGGCCCAAAGAACAGAAGATAATTCCCCATGGCCGCAATGAAGGCGGCGCGATAAGCCATAGTCTGGAAAAGAAATTGAAAGAGCAAATACGCCGCCGTTCCCCACGCAATCCATTTCACCTTGAGCGGAAGGACGTAGGCGAAGTAGATTACCGTGTCCGGATAGAATCGGGCGAAGGCAAAGAAGAGCGATGAAGTCAGCATGATGTTCGAAAAGGCGGCGCCGAACAAAAACGCGGCAATGGTGGTGCCGATCATGCCGATGAGAAAAAACAGGGTAAGCCGGAACGATCCCCAGGCGGCCTCGAGGCCATTGCCCATCCACAAGAGAAACAGGACGTAGAAAGCCGCGTTCACCCAATCCGGCAGCGGAATGAGGCTGCCGAGTTGCGGCACAAAAATGTAGGTGAAAAGCCGCCAGACTTGCCCGCGCAGAACGGCGTAGGCGTCGAGATCGATCAACCGGAGGTACGTGGGATCCACTTTGTAGAGGACAAAAACCAGGGCGCTCAGGAACGCGACGTAGCGCAGCAAGCCGGGGACGGCAATGAAGCCGAGCCGTCGTTCGAGTTTGTCCAGCATTCTCATCGCTGCGAGCACGGTAGAGTAAGCGCGGCCTGCTTCAACTCGCGGCGCGTGCGTTGACACGAAAGTGGCGGCATCTAGGATGACGCGCATGACCGAGGCCGCGCCCAAAAAAACGCCGCTCTACGACGAGCACGTGCGGCTCGGCGCGAAGATGATCCCGTTCGGGGACTGGGTCATGCCGGTGCAATACAGCGGGATCATCGACGAGCACCAGGCGGTTCGAAAGAACGTAGGCGTCTTCGACATCTCACACATGGGGCAACTGGTGGCGCGCGGGCCGCGCGCAGGCACCTGGCTGAATGAGATGCTCACGAACAATATCGACAAGCTCGAGGTGGGTACCGGGCAATACACTTTTCTGCTGAACGAGCATGGCGGAATCATCGACGACCTGATCGTTTATCGAACGGCGCCGGAAGCTTTCCTTCTTGTGGTGAACGCGTCGCGGACCGATGAAGATTTCGCCTGGCTCCAAAAACATCTCGGCGATAACGCCACGCTGGAAAATCGCAGCGCCGATTTCGGGGGGCTCGCGATCCAGGGGCCGCGCATTATCGAGCTGCTCCAGGCAATCGTTGGGAAAGAAGCAGAGCTGCCGGCGCGAAATCAAATCAGGGACTTCGATGCCGACGGCGTCAAGCTGAGCATCGCGCGCACGGGATACACCGGCGAAGACGGCGTGGAAGTTTTCTTCGCAGCTAAAGACGCGGTCAAAGTTTGGAACGACATCCTGGCAAAAGGGAAGGACCTCGGCCTCCGTCCTTGCGGGCTCGGTGCGCGCGACACCTTGCGCCTCGAGATGTGTTATCCGCTCAACGGCTCCGATCTTTCTCCTGACCACAATCCGATCGAGGCCGGTCTCGGGTTCTTCGTGGACCTGAAGAAGCCGAAGTTCGTCGGCCGCGAAGTCCTGGCTGAAGCGAAGGAGAACGGCACACTGAACCGGCTCGTCGCGTTTCGCATGAAGGCCAAGGGGCCGCCGCCGCGGCCGCATTATTCGGTCTGGCGGGAAGGCGAACGCATTGGCGAGACCACCAGCGGCAGCTTGTCGCCGAGCTTGAATGAAGGGATTGGGATGGCCTACGTTGCGGCGGCGCACGCGAAGGTGGGCACCGAGATCGAGATTGAAATTCGCGACCGGAAACTGCCGGCAATCATCGAGAAAAAACCGCTCTACAAAAAACCATGAATGTTCCTGACGATCTTTATTACGCCGAGTCCCACGAATGGGTACGCATCGAGGGCGAGAACGCCCGCGTGGGCATCACCGATCACGCGCAGGCAGAGCTGACGGATGTTGTGTACGTCGAACTGCCGAAAGTGGGAGCGAAGGCGACCGCGAAGGGACAAATCGCGGTTGTGGAATCTGTGAAAGCGGCCAGCGACATCTACGCGCCCGTTACAGGAACAGTGGTTGAGGCGAACAAAGCGCTGGAAGGAAATCCCGCGTTGATCAACACCGACCCATTCGGAGAAGGCTGGATCTTTGTGCTAAAGATGGGCGATCCCGAGCAGGTGAAGCAGTTGAAAGACGCGGCCGGCTATCGGGCGGCGATTGCTTAGCGCTTCGCTTTGACTCGAACCCGCTTGGGCGGCGCAGGGCTGAGCATTTCCTCAACGAACCGGACGAGATGCTCCATGGTTACGGCGGCAGCGAGGAAGCTGTAACCGCTGATAAATCCGCCGGTCATGACCTTCTTTTCCGCTGTAGGATTTCCACTGAGATACAGAAAGGGCGTATCCTTGAGCGCCGGCTCGCTGTGCAATTGCCGATTCATTTCCTCGTTGTCCGATGACTTGGAGCTATCGAGCAGGACAAGATCGGGCCGGAACCACGGCGCGGCGTGCTGAGCGAGCCGGACATCGGCTTCCACCCTCACCAGAAACCGTCCGGTGCTTTCGAGAGCGCGCCTAACGAGCTCGGTGACTTTCGGCTCGTGATCGACCAGCAGGATCTTCTTCAGGAAGGTCATCGTTCTGCCGCATACCAAGCATCGGATATGCCAGTAGTCGGGCGGCGGGGACGCCTGAGTCAAAAGAGAGCTGAAACCGTGTTGAGGGTCAGCGCGAGAATGACGGTGTTGAAGCCGAAGGATAGCACGCCGTGCGCAAGGACAAGCTTACGGAAATCGCGCGACGTAATGACGACGTCCGAAACCTGGAACGTCATGCCGATCGTGAACGAGAAATAGGCGAAGTCCATGTAGTCCGGTTCGCCGTCGCCAGGAAATTCGAGGCCTCCCGCGTGGGACTTGGGACCGGCCGGGCCGTCGGGATCGCCATAGAAGGTGTGGGCGTAGCGCAAACCGAACACGGTGTGCACCAGCATCCACGAGCAAATCACGGCTACGAGACTCATGAGGAGGTGGACGAAAAAATGCGAACGTTCCGTGACCACGGCTTTGTTGAAGAAGAGAAAGCCGACGGCGAACAATCCGGCGCACGCCGCCGCCAGCACGAAAACAAAAATCACGATGTGACTCAGGTCCTGCATCTGGGCGCGGGCGCGGAGTTTCTCGGGCGGCGTTGTCAGGATCGTGAGCCACGCCAGGCCAAGGACGCAAAGAGCGAAAACGTCCCAGGTGACGATCGATTGTGTGGAGATCTGGACGCGACCCCGCAGCGCGAACCAGACGGCGGTAGCGATGGCAAGCGAGATGACTATGCGATGCCGGGCGTCCTGTTTAGCGATCCAGTTCATTGCTTGGAGTTACTCGCGGATGCCGGGCATCGCAATGAGATCTGAGTGGACTGTCCTCGGGAGCGCAGGCTGCCAGCGCGGTTCAACCGAAGATGCCGAGATTAGGATGGGCGAAGCGCCCGATATTCGGCAAAACCGTCGACAAATTCGAAGGACTAACCCCGAACCAA
>JALYIN010000421.1 GCA_030775765.1 Verrucomicrobiota bacterium | reverse complement strand
CTGACCCGCGACCTGATAGCAACGCCAGATGATATCGCTGAGCTGCTTCTTGCCCGCGGGCTTGTTGAAGAAGCCGAGCTTCACCGGCCAGATGGAATTGAAGATGACGCGGCCCGCCGTCGTTTCGATAATGCGATCGTTGGTGTTGCCGTAAATGGTTTCGAGACCCACATCCGGGTTTTTGTAGCGAATCCGATCGTGCGTTTTCACCTTGCCGTCGGCCATCGCGAATTCGACTTCCGTCGCGTTCGCAAAGAGCGGCAACCGCGATTCCGCCGCCGTGCCTGTGGCGCGACGAGGATTCTGCGTGAGATAATAACAGCCGAGCGTGATGTCCTGTGAAGGCGTCGTAATCGGCTTGCCGCTCGAGGGCGAGAAAATGTTGTTCGGCGCCAGCATGAGCATGCGCGCTTCCATTTGCGCTTCCACCGAGAGCGGCACGTGCACAGCCATCTGATCGCCGTCGAAATCCGCGTTGTAAGCGGTGCAAACCAGCGGATGAATGCGGATCGCTTCGCCCTCAATCAGCAACGGCTCGAAAGCCTGGATCGAAAGACGATGCAAAGTCGGCGCGCGGTTCAGCAGTACGGGATGTCCACGCGTCACTTCTTCGAGAATGTCCCAAACCTCAGGCGTCTGGCGCTCGATCATTTTCTTCGCGCTCCGGACGGTGTGGACGTAGCCCATGTCCTTGAGGCGGCGAATGATGAACGGCTCGAACAGAACGAGCGCCATCTTCTTGGGCAACCCGCACTGATGCAGTTTCAATTCAGGACCGATAACGATGACCGAACGGCCCGAATAATCGACGCGCTTGCCCAGCAAGTTCTGACGGAACCGTCCGCCCTTGCCCTTGAGCATGTCGCTCAATGACTTCAGCGGGCGATTGCCGGCGCCAGTGACCGCGCGGCCGTGACGGCCGTTGTCGAAGAGAGCATCGACCGCTTCCTGAAGCATGCGCTTCTCGTTGCGGATGATGACATCGGGCGTCTTGAGCTGGAGCAGGTTTTTCAGCCGGTTGTTCCGGTTGATGACGCGACGATAAAGATCGTTCAGATCGGAGGTCGCGAACCGTCCGCCTTCCAGCGGAACGAGTGGCCGCAAATCCGGCGGGATGACAGGCAGAACATCGAGCACCATCCAATCAGGACGGGCATGCGATGAGGCAAAGCCCTGGACGAGCTTCAAACGCTTCGCCAGCTTCTTGCGAATCTGTTTGCTCTTCGTGTTCCCCATCGCCTCTTCCAGCTCCTTGTTGAGCTTGTTCAGGTTGATTTCGGAGAGAAGTTTCTTCACCGCTTCTGCGCCCATCCCGGCGACAAAATCTTCGCCGTACTGTTCCTGCGCTTCGCGATATTCGACCTCGTTCAAGAGCTGCGTCTTGGTCAGCGGCGTCTTACCCGGATCAATGACGATGTAATCCTCGTAATAGATCACGCGCTCGAGCTGGCGCGCGCTCATGTCGAGCATCAAGCCCAGCCGCGACGGCATGCATTTGTAGAACCAGATGTGCGAAACCGGCACGGCCAACTCGATGTGGCCCATTCGCTCGCGGCGCACGCGCGCCAGCGTCACTTCGACGCCGCAACGATCGCAGATCACGCCCTTGTGCTTGATCCGCTTGTACTTTCCGCAGGAGCACTCCCAGTCCCGCGTCGGCCCGAAAATGCGCTCGCAAAATAAGCCGCCCTTTTCCGGCTTGAAGGTCCGGTAATTGATCGTCTCCGGATTTTTGACTTCGCCCTTGCTCCACGACCGCATCGTGTCGGAGGACGCAACGCCGATCGCCACTTGATCGAAGCCTACGGTGCGTTCTTCACCGACCAGTTCCCGCCAGGAATGTTCGTTCATTTATTTTTTGTAAGAGATCTTTTGTTTGAAAATTAAGCCACGTTCTCGAGGAAGGCTGAAGGCGCCTGGCCGCCGACTTTGACGTCGAGGCCTAACGACTGCATTTCCTTGATCAGCACGTTGAAACTTTCTGGCGTGCCCGCTTCGAGCGAGTTGTCGCCTTTTACAATTGATTCGTAGATGCGCGTGCGTCCTTGCACGTCATCGGACTT
>JALYIN010000420.1 GCA_030775765.1 Verrucomicrobiota bacterium | reverse complement strand
CGTTTATTATGACGGCACTGGCGAGACCCGCGTGGTCAATCGCGTCGTCGTCGACGAATAAACGTTCGTAAAACAACCCTCAACGGAGAAGCCGCAGGTTCCGCGTGAACCTGCGGCTTTTCATTTTGGGCGAAACCGGCCAGATTCCGGCATGGACATCAGCACGATCGCGAACGTGGCCACGGCGATCACGGTCCTGACCGGCGCGATCTTTGGCTGGTTCGAGGTTCGCCATTTTCGGCGGGAACGCGAGGAGCGGGCCGCCTTCGAGTTGCTCCACACGATGCTGACGAGCGAGTGGCTGCGGTCGGCTGTCCTGATCGATACCGTGTCGGACAACGTCGCGCCGGAGATTCTAGAAGCGGACGCGCGGATGCTCGATGCCGCGCATTCCATCGGTCTGATCTTGGAGGCAGTCGGCTACGCGGTTTACGCGCGAATTGTTCCGATCGGCATGGTGGACGACATGATGGGAGGCATCGCCCGCGTTGCCTGGCGCAAGATGGAGCGTTACGTGATGCACGACCGCGCGCGCAGCGGCTCGCAAAAAGGATGGGAATGGTTTCAATGGCTCTACGTCCAGCTCGAGCGGCATAGCAAAAGCAAAACCAGCCTGCGGCTCGGCGCGTTTGATGCCCATCGGGACTGGAAGCCGTAGAGTTGCTTTTCGGGTCCAAATCGCAGAGCATTGCCCGTGGCTTTTGACCTGAAAGAGATCGTCGCAGCACGCCTGGGAGAGAATTACCAGCTCCACGAACGCCATCTCAACCGGACGCTCGTGGCGGCGCAACGGGTCATCGGTTTCGACAAGGTCTATGCGCGGGCGGAAGGCGCGTATCTCTACGACATGGATAACGCCGCCTATCTCGATTTCCTCAGCGGCTACAGCGTTTTCAACATCGGCCGGAATCATCCGGCGGTGAAGAAAGCGATCCGCGACGTGCTCGAGCTGGATCTGCCGAACATGGTGCAGATGGATTGCTCGTTGCTCAGCGGGCTGCTGGGGGAGGCGATCACGAAACGCACCCCGCCGCACTTGGACGCGGTTTTCTTTTGCAACTCCGGCACCGAAGCGATGGAAGGCGCACTGAAATTTGCCCGCGCTGCCACGCAACGAAAACGCGTACTCTCACTCGAAAGCGCGTTTCACGGGCTGAGCCTCGGTTCTCTTTCGCTCATGGGATGCGACAGTTTTACGGAAGGTTTCGGCCCGCTCATGGAAGGATTTGAAACGCGCGTAGCGCTCGATGACATCGACGCCCTCGAGCGCGAGCTGGCGAAACGCGACGTGGCGGCGTTCGTCATCGAGCCGGTTCAAGGCAAGGGCTGCAAGTCGCCGAAGACTGATTTCTTTCAGCGCGCCCAGGCGCTCTGCCGCAAGCACGGGACCTTGTTACTGTGTGACGAAATTCAAACGGGATTGGGGCGGACCGGGAAAATGTTCGGATTCGAGCACTGGAACCTCGAGCCGGACATTATCACGATCGCGAAAAGTTTAAGCGGCGGCTATGTCCCTTGCGGCGCGATCGTGGCCCGGCGCGAAATTTACCAGAAAACCTTCAGCCGGATGGACCGGTGCGTCGTGCATTCGACTACCTTCGGCCGGAACAATCTTGCCATGGCGTGCGGACTTGCGTCGCTTGAAGTGCTCGATGACGAGAAGCTCATCGAAAACTCCGCGCGGATGGGGGCGATGCTAATGGAACGCGTCGACGCGTTGCGCGCGAAACATTCCTTCATCAAGGAAGTGCGTGGCAAAGGATTGATCATCGGGATCGAGTTCCACGAGCCGACCGAGTTCAAGCTCAAGATGGCGTGGAAGCTTCTCCACAAAGTCGACAAAGTTCTCTTCGCCCAAATGGTCGTGACCCAGATGCTGAGCAAACATCGGATCCTCACCCAGGTGGCCGGCCACGCCATGGACGTGGTGAAAATTCTCCCGCCGCTCATCATCGGCGAACGCGAAGTAAATCTTTTCGTGACCGCGCTCGATGATGTCCTCACCGAGTGCCGCAAGTTCCCCGGTCCGATGTGGGAAATTGGCCAAAATTTTGTCCGCCACGCGCTTGGCTCGAAACGCGCGGCGTCGGCTCCCCGTCCAGTTTCAGCATAGCGGGCGCTCGTTCGTTCCGAGTTTGTCGTTGTCGAGCTGTGCAGACGGCTTTACGCTAAGACGCACACCGAGACCGTTCCGGCCTCGAGTAATCTGAGGAGCCAACGTCATGACAATCGCCACCGCCGAGCAAGAGAAAACGGACACCAAACTTAGCCAGCTCGAACAACTCAGGAAATTTACCGTTGTTGTCGCCGACACGGGTGACTTTCAGAGCATCAAGGAATTCAAGCCGCGGGATGCGACAACGAATCCGAGCCTGATCTATGCGGCGACGCAGAAGGAGCATTATTTCCATCTGCTCGATGAAGTGCTGGTGGAGCGGAAGAATTCCGCTCTCTCAGGCCCCGCGCAGATCGAGGACATCATCGATCATCTGCTGGTGAAATTCGGCGCGGAGATTTTGAAAATCGTGCCGGGGCGAGTGTCGACCGAAACGGACGCGCGATTGTCATTCGACACCGAAGGCTCGATCAACAAGGGCCGGCAATTGATTAAGCTTTACGAAGAGAAAGGGATCGATCGGCAGCGGGTGCTGATCAAAATCGCGTCGACGTACGAAGGGATCAAAGCGGGCGAAGTGCTCGAGAAGGAAGGGATCAACTGCAATCTCACCTTGATGTTCTCGCTGCCGCAGGCGGTCTTGTGCGCCGAGGCGGGCATCGAGCTGATCTCACCGTTCGTGGGGCGGATTTACGATTGGTACAAGGCGGCGAACAAAAAGGAATACACCGGCGCCGAAGATCCCGGCGTCCAATCGGTCCAGGAGATCTACACTTATTACAAGAAGTTCGGCTACAAGACCGAAGTGATGGGCGCGAGCTT
>JALYIN010000419.1 GCA_030775765.1 Verrucomicrobiota bacterium | reverse complement strand
ACGATTCGCTCGCGCTGCCAGCACTTCAGTTTCCGGGCAGTGCGATTCGAAGAGATCATGAATCAACTACGAGACCTTTCAGCGCGGGAAAACATTGCTGCCGACGAAGACGCGCTGGCGATGCTGGCAGAAGCTGGTGACGGGTCGATGCGCGATGCGCTCTCGATTCTGGATCAGGCTATTGCAACCTGTGACGGACGGTTGACTTCGGAGGCTATCCGGCAGCTAGTGGGCGCCACGCCCTCGGGAACGTTAGAAGAAGTCATGAAGGCGATAGCCGACGGGTCAAGCGATGTTGTTTTGCGTCAAGTCGACCGGCTGATTGGCGAAGGACAGAATCCCACCTATTTTGCCCGTCAGATGGTTCGCTTTATCCGCAACGCTATGGTCGCTAAAGTTGCGGGCAGCGACTCGTCTTTACTGCAAATCTCCGGAGACGAAAGGGAGAGGGTGAGTCGAATCGCCGAGTTGTTCAGCGAAGAAGATTTGTCACGACATTTGCAGATTATTTTGCGAACACATTCGGAACTCGGCTACCGGCAGGAACAGCGCTTCCACCTCGAATTGGGACTGCTGAAGATGGCGCACGCTCAACGGTTGCTGCCGATTGAACAATTATTAAGTGAAGCCGCATCCTCGATGGGTAACGCGTCACGTGCGCCCGGAAAACCGGCCATGGTTCCCGATACCCGGAAGCCGGAAACAGCAGCTCCTCCGCGCTCAAATTTTGTTTCTCCATTCGCGGCGGATTCTGCGCGTAAAGGGGGAACAAAGCCGCAGCTTTCGAGCGAGCCGGCGGCTTTGGGAGTCAGGACTGCGAGTGGCGGGATGTCTTCCGTGATCATGGGCTCGACGGTGGTAGCGGAAGCACCGGAAACCATTCATGAAGTGTCCCGGCCGCAAGCGGTTCCCGAACCAGCGGGTCCGGTGGCTGTGGTGGCGCCGGCGGCAAGTGCCGGTGCCGACTCAGAAAATGCAAATTTGAAGATGGCAGTGGTCGACGCGCTGTCAAATGCCGGCCATCGCATGCTGGCTTCGATGCTGGAGGCGGGCGAGTGGGCAATCGAGGGTAATGAACTGGTGATCAAGGTTGCTTCCTCGGTGGCGGTGATCGATATGTCGTTGGGAGCGGAGGCCAGGAAGTTGGCGATCGCCACGGCGGGCGGCGCGCTCGGGCGTCCCGTAAAGCTCCGGGTGATTTCGGGAGAAGTGAAAGAGACGGCGACTCGGAAGAGTGCGATCTCGAATGGAGGCGGACGGGGCCGCGCGGAGCAGGATCCTGTAGTGCGCCGCATGAAAGAAAAGTTCGGGGCTGAGATTCGTACGATTATCGATTACCAGAAGAAGGGCTAGCGATCTTTAGAACAGTTTTGAGATTTTAGTTCTTAGTTTCGGGAAGGATTCGATGGGCGGCTTTAATATTCAGGAATTGATGGCACAGGCGAAACAGCAGTATGAGGTTTTGCAAAAGAAGATGCAGGAAACCGTGGTGGAAAGTTCCGCGGGCGGCGGCAGCGTAACGGTAAAGATGGATGGACGAAAACAGATCTTGAATTTGAAGATCGATCCGGAAGCGGCGAAGTCTGACGATCTGGAAATGCTTCAAGATCTGATCACCGCCGCGATCAATGGCGCGGGCCGGAAAGTGGACGAGGCAATGCAATCCACGATGGGAGGAATGATGCAGGGCCTCGGAGGGGTATTGTAGCGGCGATTCAGACTTCCATAACAAGCCACAGTTCCCTCTTCATTTCTCAAATTATTTTATGAGCAAATTCGCAGAACCGATGGCGCGTCTTATCGATGAGCTAAAAAAACTTCCGGGCGTCGGAAGCAAAACTGCGCAGCGGCTGGCATTCCATATCCTGCGAGCAACCGACGAAGACGCGGAAGCCTTGGCGCTCGCGGTCAGGGATGTAAAAGCGAACCTGCGTCTATGCTCCATTTGCAATAACATCACCGACGTTGAGCCATGCGTGTATTGCGCGAGCGCGACGCGTAACCAGCGATTGGTGTGCGTGGTGGAAGAGCCTACCAATATAGCGTCCATCGAAAAGACCAAGCATTTCAATGGCGTTTACCACGTTCTGCATGGGCTGATTTCTCCGCTGCACGGGGTTGGTCCCGAGCAATTGCGTATTGCCAACCTGATGCGCCGGGTCGATGACGATCAGGTGGACGAAATTATTATCGCCACGAATCCTACGATCGAAGGCGAGGCAACCGCGACCTATCTTTCGGGACAACTGCGACGTTCCGGCCTGAAGGTAACACGCATTGCGACGGGTATTCCGGTGGGCAGCGATATAGAATATGCGGACGAGATTACGATGTTGAAAGCCATGGAAGGCCGCCGCGAGCTATAGGCGGGAACCATCCGAGAGACGCCGCCGATGGGGCTCGACCATCTCGATCTTGTGATCATAGCCGCGTACCTTGCCGGCATCACTCTTTTTGGATTACGTTTTCGGAAACGCCAGCGCTCTATGCGCGACTACTTTCTGGCGGACCAGAATATTCCCTGGTGGGCGATCGCGCTTTCCATTGTCGCCGCTGAAACCAGCACGCTGACGATCATCAGCATTCCCGGCTTGGCATACGACACTAATC
>JALYIN010000418.1 GCA_030775765.1 Verrucomicrobiota bacterium | reverse complement strand
GTCGAGCATCTCTTCTTCTTTCATGCCGCGCGTGGTGACGGCGGGCGTGCCGACCCGGATGCCGCCGGGTTTGAAGATGGGGTAGGTGTCGAAAGGAATGCCGTTCTTGTTCACGGTGATGCCGGCGTGGTCGAGGACTTCCTGGGCGACCTTTCCATTGATGTCCTTCGGGCGAAGATCGACGAGCATGAGGTGATTGTCGGTGCCGCCGGAGGTGATGCGGTAACCGTGCTTTGTTAATCCGGCAGCGAGCGCTTTCGCATTCACGACGACTTGGCGCTGATAATCGCGGAAGGGCGGCTGGAGGGCTTCGTGAAAGCAAACTGCTTTCGCCGCGATGACGTGCATAAGCGGGCCGCCCTGCACCCCCGGGAATACGGTGGCGTCGATCGCCTTCGCATGTTCGGTGGTGCACATCACGATGCCGCCGCGCGGACCGCGAAGACTCTTGTGCGTCGTGGTGGTGACAAACTGGGCGTGCGGGATCGGAGTGGGATGCTGGCCGGCGGCGACGAGTCCGGAAATGTGCGCCATGTCGATGAACAAAAGCGCGCCGACGGAATCGGCGATTTGGCGGAGCCGTGGGAAATCGATGATGCGCGGATAAGCGGACGCGCCGGCGGTGATCATCGCGGGCCGGACTTCCTCCGCTTGTTTCGCGAGCGCGTCGTAATCGATCTGTTCGGTCTCGGCGCTCACGCCGTACTGGGAGACCTGGTAGAACTTGCCAGAGAAATTTGCCGGATGGCCGTGGGTGAGATGGCCGCCATGGGCGAGATTCATGGCGAGAATTTTGTCGCCCGGCTTTAACATCGCGAAGTAAACGGCCATGTTCGCCTGCGCTCCGCTGTGCGGCTGGACGTTTACGTGTTCGCAACCGAAGAGCTGCTTCGCGCGATCGATCGCCAGTTGCTCCGCGGTGTCGACATTCTCACAGCCGCCGTACCAGCGTTTCTTCGGGTAACCCTCCGCATACTTGTTCGTGAGGACACTGCCTTGCGCTTCCATCACCGCCCGGCTCGTGAAATTTTCAGAAGCGATCAGCTCAATGTTCTCTCGCTGGCGTTTTTCCTCCGCCTGGATCGCGGCAAAAATTTCCGGATCGACGCTGCGCAATCCGCCGCCACCGCCGGTTGGCGAGCCGGAGCCGGCGGTCGTTGTCGTGTCGTTAGGCTGATCTGCCATGGTAAAAGATGAGGTGCCGCCGCCGCGCGTCTTCGCCGGGACCGCGAGTTCGCTTTGTTCTACGAACGCGAGCACGGTCGGTAAAGCGTTTTTGATTGTGGCCGCGCAAACGGTGTAAACATCGCGGCTGCAGCCGATCGGGTCGGGCACATCGCGCCAGACCGTCATCCCGGGTTCCTCAAATTCCCGGAGCAAAAAAGTTTTGTCCGCGGCCTGGGGAAAGTAGGTGTGGATCGTCTCCAAGTGCGCGCCGGTCATGGCAAAGATGTGCGTGGCGCGATCGATCAGGGTCGCGGTGAGCGGCTGGCTGCGGACGCCGCGAATGTCCACGCCTTCCTGTTCGCAAACGTGGATGGCATGCAGGCTGGGCGGTTGGCCGCGCACGGCGTGCACCCCGGCGGAAGCGACCTCGATCTCCTTGCGATTGCCGAGGAGACGCCGGAACAGGCCTTCCGCCATCGGGCTCCGGCAAATATTTCCCGTGCAAACGAAGAGGACGCTTTTCACGATTTTCCGCCGGCGCGTGCCGGCATGGCAAACTAGGATCAAACGGAATCAAGTCAACGCGCCCGCGTCCGTATCGAGCTTGCGTTGTCGAAGGAAAAGAAAGAGCGGCAGACCCAGTGACACGCCGATGAGCAGCGTGGCGATAATCGGCAGCCAAAGAAGCGACAGTGCGAGCCGCCGGCCTTCCGCGGCGATGAAGAGGAAAAGGACGAGAGCGGCGACGACAACATCGAGGCCGAAGAACGCTCCGATGCGGGTCGCGAACAATTCGTCGCAAAGGAGTGGGACATTCAACCCGTGGTCCATTACCCACGGCAGGAGTTTCCAGCAGGGCAATACTGTTCCGATGACGCAGAAGGCGAGATAAACGTGGCGCAATCGCATGGAAGTGAGACTCGCCGAAGCGATGGGATTATTGGCACATCAGCTGTTGAAAATGTAAAGGGCAATGGAGAGCGCCAGAAGGACTATCGCGGTGACCCACCAGATCGTCCTGATGCCTGCCGGTTTCAGCCCGGAACCAAACTCGCGCCGGGTGAATTCATCGTAATCAAAGTCGCCGTTCCCGGGCAAATCGAGTCCGTCATGGATGTCCGCATCCGGGCGCCAGCCAGAATTGTGATCGGCTCCGCAAACAGGACAGGCGAGGGAACCGTGCGGGACCTCTTCCCCGCAGACCGGGCAGACGGCTGGCGCTTCGAGTTTCGGTCGGGCCATTTCCGAGTAAAGCCTAGGAATTGGCCGTGTAAAACCCCGACTCCAATTCGGCCAGCTCCGGGAGTGCTGCGATTCTTGAATCTGAAAGACCGGCGGCCGCATCTCATTGGATATGGCCCAGAATCTTAAGTCCCTGGCTCCTGGGTCGCCGCTGGTGGAGGCGGCTTGAGTTTTCGGGACTCTGGAGGTCAGACGCGCATATGAACGGCACCGCGGCTCAGATTGAAATCCTCGCGCCATTCGGCGCGGCGTTCGAGTGGATGAAGGCGATGCTTTTCCGTCCTTTCGACCTGGTGAGATGGCTTACGATCGCGTTCGCTGCCTTTATCTCCGGCAGTTGGGGTAGCGGCGCAAATTTCCGTTGGAAACAATGGAGCCGCGGAGATTGGAGTTATCGCTTCCATCGTCACGGCGATTTCTCGGACGGGAGCATCCCGGCGTGGTTGATCGCGCTGATCGTCGTTGGCGTGTTGCTCGCAATCGTTCTCGCTTTTGTCTGGTTGTGGGTCACGGCTCGCGGGCGGTTTATCTTCACGGACTGTATTGTAAAAAATCGCGCGGCCATTGCAGAACCTTGGCGGGAATTTCGGCGCGAAGGGAACAGCTACTTTCTCTATTCCATCGTGGTGGGTTTTGGGATCGCTTTCCTGGCGGCCGTTTTCATCATGGTGATTGTCCTGCCTCTCGGTTTGTTCTCTGACAACCATGACGCGGCCATCAATTTCGGATTAGCGCTCGTTCCCTTGATTAGCTTCGGATTTATTTTCGTGCTGTTGATCGTGCTTGTCGCGTTGATCTCACACCTCATGGTTCCGGTCATGTACCGCCGGCGCTGTCTGGCCCGCGAAGCGTTCGTTGATGTGACCCGACTCATTTTTCACAATCCGGCGCCGTTCGCCCTGTTCGTTTTGTTCATGATCGCACTCGCGATTGGCCTCGCGCTTGTCGGCACTGTCGTCATGTGCGCGACTTGCTGCATCGGCGGTCTGCCCTACATCAACACGGTATTGCTCCTGCCCGCCATCGTCTGGCTCGCCGCCTATCGGCTCTTGTTTCTCCGCCAGTTCGGCGACCAATATGACGTGTGGGCGACGGGGGGATTCTCTGCGCCCGCCACGCAATCGTCAGTTCCACCGCCGGTCGCTCCAGCCGGATAGGCGAATCACCAGGACGCGGACTTCGTTTTCGAAGGCGGCGCTTTGTCGTCCGGCAGAATTTCCAGGCTAACGCGGGCTGATCCTTCGTGAATCATGTCCAGTTTCTCGGC
>JALYIN010000417.1 GCA_030775765.1 Verrucomicrobiota bacterium | reverse complement strand
CAACGACACGATTGCGCTTTGACATGGCTCTCATTTAGGAATCGGATCTGGAGGAAAAGGCGGACATTCTAGCCATTACGCTAAATCCAGTCATTATGTTTCTATCGCCAGTGTTGTCGACCTTATTCACCAAATTTACGACTTATTCACAAGTTACATCTTGTGTCAGGGGCGAAAAGTTTCACACTCCGATAGACGCCATTGAGGCGAGGGGCAGCTTATTATACACTCATTGCGCGGTACGGCCTTAGCTTTCTTTCACGCATCATGACTGTTACCTCCGACCTTCCCCAAGTCCTCGTGATCGATGACGAGATGGGGCCGCGCGAGAGTTTGCGCATGCTTTTGAAACCCAATTATCAGGTTTACACCGCCGATTGCGTGGACGCGGGGATAAAGCTTTTGCAGGAAAAACATCCCGATGCTGTGATCACCGACATCCGGATGCCGGGGGCGAGCGGCATCGACGGATTGCGGCGGATCCGTGAAATCGATCCGCACGTCGCGGTCATCATGCTGACGGGATTCGGCGCGTTGGAGACGGCTCAGGAAGCACTCCGGCTCGGCGCGAACGATTACATCAACAAGCCGTTTGATGCGCGCGAAATGCGGGAAGTGATCGGGCGCAACGTCGAGCGCACCCGGCTCCATCGCACCGGCATGAACGCGGCCGAGGAAATCAAGGAGCTGAATAATCGGCTGCTGAAAGAACTCGCGCAGAAAGAGCGGCTCGCCTCGTTAGGCCAGGCTTCGGCGGAGTTCGTCCACGATCTGGGCAATCCGCTCACCATCGTTTGGGGTTACGTGCAGCTTCTCGCCAAGAAGCTCGAGCAATCGGAAAAAGAGAATGGCGCAAAGAGCCAGAACTCCAAGGAGCTTCAGATCATCGAACAAAATGTCCGGCTCTGCCGGGAATTGCTGACGATGTGGCAGAGTTACGGAAGCGTCGAAGCCGCGCCGCACAAACCGATCTCCATCTCCGGCATCGTCCGGGAGGTGGTGAAAAGCGTTACGGCGATGGCGGCGCAAAACAGCGTGGAGCTAAAGGCCGACGTCTGCGATGACGCCTGCTCGCTGCGGGGCGATTCCACCCAGATGACGCGTGCGATCCAAAACGTGATCATCAACGCCCTCCAGGCGGCCAGCGAAAAAAAAGGCACCGTTACCGTGAGCTGCGTGCGGAGAGATTTTTACGTCGATGTTCGGGTCGAGGATACCGGTTACGGAATTGCGCCTGCGCAGATGGCGAAAATCTTCGATCCCTACTTCACCACCAAGCAAGGCAAGAGCGGCACGGGTCTTGGGCTCTACATTACCAAGAAGGTGGTCGAAGATCACAACGGTTCGATCAAAGTCGACAGCACTCCGCAGGTTGGTACCAGCTTCACAGTCCGTCTGCCGCTGCAGAATAATTAGCCGCGCGGTGTCGCTGCATCTCGGTGACTTTCACTTGTCACTGCCAGCGGCTTCCGTTCTGTTGGACAGGTGTCCGACTCCTATCGCGTTGCCCCCATCTTTTTAATTCGTATGGCCGGTGTGCCGTTCGACGTCCTGGAAAAACTGGGGACGGTCGAAACCGCGCGGCTGGCCCGCGAACTGATCGTTAGGCAGGATAAGTTCGCCGTGGCGAAGGCAGAAGTCGAAGAGCTGCTTCGACATCGCGGCCACGGTCTTTCCGAGGAATTATTTCGCGCCTGGCGGAAGGCGATCCGTTCCGGGTCGATGCCGCCTGCGGGTGATACGCCGTCGCGAGCGTTCGCCCAATGCTGGGAATGCGCGGCCCGGCTCGCCGCCAGCGAGGCTCAAGTCGAACAATCGCTCCAGCGCGAACTAGCCACGGCTCGAACGAATTTGCTTGAAGCCGCGCGCACCGTCCTCCCGCCGTACCTCGTCTTCACTGCCGAAGGCTTGCGCGAACGCCTCGCGAAACAAACCGCAGATTCCGGTATTCTGCCGCCGCGCAACAAATCATCGCGCGCCCATGAGCGGCACCTGCTTCTTTATCTGCAGCGCGTCGTTGCCAAGAACGATTCTTTAAGCGCATTCGGTCCGGAAGGGTGGGGGACTGTCGCCGGCAACCCGGGCGGGTTGCAGTTCTCGCCGCAACCAGGCATCGCCGCGCGCGAAACGTTTCTGGAGCGCTGGACCGCACACGGTGTCGCCGCGGCCCTGAACGCTGATCCGGAAATTCGCGCCGAGCTTTCGCCGCGCTTGAATCCCAATGGCTTCATCGCGGGCATCCAGTTTGTGCTTGCCGACACTGGTGGGACGGTCGAGCTCGACGACACCACGCTGCGGACGCTTCAAACAATCGATTCGAAGACGCCAGCGCACTCGTTAGGCCTCGACCCGGCGATACTCGAACAATTGGCCCGGCAAAAAGTCATCCGCTGGGAAATCGAAGTTCCAGCCCTGGAACCGCATGCCTTCGATGTCTTGCTTGCCGATATCGAAGGATGGCGCGATACGCCGGTCCGCTCCCGCTGGCTCGAACGCCTTCAGCCCATCGCAGTTCTTCCGCGGAAACTCGCCGAAACCGAAGAAACCGCGGCGCGCATTCAAATCATCGAAGAAGCCGGCGAGCGCCTCCAGCGCCTCGGCGCGCTCCCAAAAACGGGAACGCGTTTTTTGTATTCGGCGGCGAATCCAATTGGCGAAGAATGTCTCCGCGAGTGCAATTTCACCATCGGTGAAGATCTCGTCGGCGAAGTCGCACGCGAGGCTGCGCCGTGGATTGATCTGTGGCGCGATTCCTA
>JALYIN010000416.1 GCA_030775765.1 Verrucomicrobiota bacterium | reverse complement strand
GAAGAACTGATCGTCATCGATCCCACGACGGTCGAGGACTCCGAGAAGGCGGCGCTCAAACGGCTGACGTCGATCATCAAGGAACGCGACCCCGATGTCATCGAAGGCCACAACCTGTTTCGCTTCGATCTGCCGTACCTCGTGGCCCGAGCCCGCAAGGCGAAGGTGAAACTCGATTGGGGACGCAGCGGCGGTTTCCTGCGTTCGCGTCCGTCCCGACTCCAGATCGCAGAGAAAACGATCGATTACCCAAAGTTCACCGTCGATGGCCGGCACTTCGTCGACGCGTTTCTGCTCGCGCAATTCTACGACGTCGGCATGCGCAGTCTCTCCGGGTTCGAACGGATCGATGTCGCGCAGCACTTCGGCTTGTGCGAGTCAGCGGATATTTCTTCTCTGAGCGCGAAAGAGCTCCAGCGCGAATATGTCGCCAGCAGCGAGCGTTTCCGAAAACGCGCTTTGTGCGCTGTCCGCGAAACCCGCGCCGTCGCCGAGTTGCTCAGTCCAAGCTACTTCATCCAGGCGCAGATTTTTCCGTACAACTACCAGGACGTGATCGTCCGCGGCAACGCCACCCGCATCAACGCGCTCTTTCTCCGCGAATATTATCGGCAACGCCATTCCATTCCCGAGATGCCGATGGTGCGCGGCTTCGAAGGCGGTTACACCGCCATTTTCTTCACCGGGGTCGCCCGCAACGTCTGGCATTGCGACATCGCCTCGCTCTACCCCTCGATCATGCTTCAATTTGATTGCTGGCCGGTGACCGACCAGCTCCAAATCTTCCGCCATTTGCTCACTGATCTGCGCACGTTCCGGCTGGAAGCGAAGGCGAGCATGCGTGCCGCGAAAGACCGCGCGCAGCAGCAACATTTCCACGCGCTCCAAAACACCTTCAAGATCCTGATCAACAGTTTCTACGGCTACCTCGGTTTCGCCCAGGGCCACTTCGCCGATTTCGATGCAGCGGCGCGCGTCACCCAGATCGGGCGCGAGCTTTTACAAAAGATGATCGACTGGCTGAACGCGCGCGGTGCCCAGGTCATAGAGGTCGACACGGATGGAATTTACTTTGTGCCGCCCGTAGACGCGACGCCTCGTCGCGCCACCGAAGAAACGCGGCGGGGCGCCGCGTCTACGATTGCCGAATTGAGGGAAGCCCTTGCGAAGGAACTCCCACCCGGTATCGAGGTCGAGTTCGACGAGCAATTCGACGCGATGTTCAGCTACAAGGCGAAGAACTACGCGCTTCTCACCCGCGACGGCGAAGTCGTCATCAAAGGCGGCGCGCTCAAGTCGCGCGGCCTGGAAAAGTTCCAGCGCGTTTTCCTCGAGGAAATGATCAAGCTGCTCATGGAAGGAAAACCGGAAGCAGTCCCGGCGCTTCGGGACGACTTCGAGAAGAAAATCCGCGACCGCGAATGGAACATCGAAATGCTGATGAAGACCGACTCGCTCCAGGATTCGCTCGATAAATATCGCGCCAAGATCGGCGCTGGCGGACGCAATCGCGCCGCCGCCTACGAACTCGCTCTCGCCAGCGGCCACGCCTACAAGCCCGGCGAACAGATCAGCTATTACATCAAAGCCACGCCGAAGAAAGTTGCCGCCTACGAAGCTGCCAAGCTGGCCACCGACTTCGACCCCCAGAACCGCGATGAGAACGTCGACTACTACGTGGCGAAGCTGGACGAACTGGTGAGAAAGTTTGCTGGAGTCACCGCACCCGAGGCCAAGCAAGCGACTCTTTTGTAGCTCTTCTGTAGCCGCCGCCCTATGGGCGGCGTGAGGGAAGTTGTTCATCGTAACGCAAACGTTTTCGCATCGCGACGCGCACTCTCACGCTTCGCAAAGCGAAGCGGCTACAGAAGAGGCAGCGACGGGTGCGCTCTCTAACGCCGCGCCTGGCAGAGGCAGGAGGTCGTGATCTTCGTGTCAGACTTCGCCCAGGTCTTTTGGAACTTCGCATTCAAAGCGGCGACTTCGTCTTCGTTCTTGTTTTGGGCGCGGAGACTTTCCGCAAGGCCGAAGAGGGACCAGCCGTTGTCGGGCAGGCGGGATAGATCGTCGCGATAGACTTGCTCGGCCTCGGCGAAGCGGCGCATCTTTATGAGGACCGCGCCTAACGAGTGGCGGATCGGGATCATCCAGGCGGGCGGCTCGTCGTATTTCAATGCGTCCTGTTCTTTCACCGCGGTTTGCAGCTCGGCGATGCCGGCGTCCAGATTCTTCTCCGCCACCAGGATCTCGCCTTCGAGCATGTGGGTTGTGAGCGAGATCACGGCGGCCGCGCTGTTGTTGCCCAATTGCGTTTCATTCGGCACCAACTTCGCGCCTTCCACAAACAACGCTTGTTCTTTGCGCGCATTCGCGGTGTCGCCCTTGGCGGCCAAGGCGGTCGCGCGCGCCGCGTGATGGAAGGCGCGGACGAACGGCATGCCCGGCGGATATTTGTCGGGCTCGGCCAGGATTTCATCCCACCGTCCGAAGCGCACCAGGACTTCGAGCGGTACCGCGAAGAAACCGTCGGCAAAGGCCGCGTTTTCCTTCACGAATTTCGCCGGAATTTCCGCGACCATCGCGCGCGCATTTTTCAGCGCGACTTCGCGCTGACCGGTCATCAACGCGCCGAACGCGAGCATGTGGCGGTTGTGCGCCGCATAAACCGGGAGCAAGCCCGTGGGTGGCCCGACGATATTTCGGTAGCGCTTATCGGCCGCGATCGCTTTGACGTTCGTATCAATCGCCTGCTGCCAGCGGCCGCGCCGGATGTCGATATGCGATGGCATGTGGACATTGTGGGCGAGCCCCGGCTGGAGGTTGCGCAACCGATCCGCGGCCGTGTCCGCCCGCTCCGGATTCCGCGATGCTTCCACCGCGTGGATGTAGAGATGGTTCGCGAACGGGTGGTTCGGATTCAGTTTCAGAACCGCGTCGAGCGTCGCGAGGATTTCATCGGTGCCCGGGTTCGCCTGACCATCCTGCGTCCATTGGTCCCACGGTCGGAGGTCCATCATCGCTTCCGCGAACAACGCGCCTGCGTCCTGATCGTCAGGGAATTGTTTCCAAACTTCGCGCATGGCAGCCGCATAAGCTTCGTCGAGCGGCTTGCGATCTTCCGGCTGCGGGTTCGCATAGCGATGGCTCAACGCCTCGATCAACGCTTTTTCCACCGGCGACGTTTTGTCCGCATTCTGCTGCGCTAGCTGCATTTCCTTCCAGGCCGCCTCCGCCGCGGGCGGCGGGACCATGGGGAAATTAATGTGCGGCCCATTCGCCAGCGCGATCCCCCAATGCGCCATCGCGCACTTCGGATCGAGCTTCGCAGCCTCCTTGAACGCGCGAATCGCCGCGCCGTGATTGAAACCGTGATAAAAACCGAGTCCCTGATTGAAGTACCTCTCGGCCTTCGGCGACGCCGTCGTGATTTTGCGTGAATAAGAACCGAGTCCTTGAAACAACGGCTCACTCGCAGATGAAATTGCGACGCTGAAAATCAATGCAGACAGCGTGGTGCCCACAAAACGAAACGATTTCATAGGCCCCTAGGTCTACCGTACTCGGGCGTTGATCGGCAAGCTGTAGCGGCGCCGCCGCGCAAGCGCGGGTTACTCGTAACGCAAGGACGTTACCGGATTGACGCGGGTGGCGCGGCGGGCGGGGAGGTAGCCGGCGAGGAGGGCGATGACTACGAGAATGATTGGGACGGCAACAAAGGTAGTCGCGTCATGGACGGTGATGCCGAAGAGGATTGAGTTGAGGAAGCGGGAGAGGAAGAAGGCGGCGATGAGGCCGGCGAGGATGCCGAGGGCGGTGAGCTTGAAAGTTCGGGCGAGGATGAGCTGAAGGATGTTGGCGCGCGTCACGCCCAAGGCCATGCGGATGCCGATCTCTTTGTAGCGTTGCGTGACGAGGTAAGCAATCACGCCGTAGATGCCGAGACAGGCGAGGGTGAGGGCGAAAATGGAGAAGATGCCGATGAGCCAGGTGCGGAACCGGGGCTGCGCGATGGAATCGTTTATCAGCGATGCCATGGTGTTGACCTTCACGACGAGCGCCGGATCGGTGAAGTGAAGGGCGCCGCGCACGGATGAAGCCACGCTGGCCGGCGCGCTCGAGCGCACGACGAAGTTGAGTTGGCGGCCGACGAACGTCAGAGCGCCGGTGGATGTTTGCGGATAGGGAACGTAGATCTCGGCGTCGGGGGCGACATCGAGTCCGCTGTGTTTGATGCTGCCGCAGACGGCGACGATCGTCGTCCAGTCCTTTCCGTAACGGATTCGTTTCCCGAGAGGGCTCTCGTTAGGCCAAAAGCGCTGCGCGAAAACTTCATTGACGATGGTGACGCCCGGCGCGGTCTCGTTATCGCGCTCGTTAAAATCGCGGCCTTCTTTCAGAGGAATCTGGAGCGTGGCGAAATAGCCGGGGCTGACGGGACGAATCTGAGCGTTGTATTGGACTCCGGGCGCGGCGGGCTGGCCTTCGACTTCATAGCTGTTGCCCCAACTGTTTCCGCCGAAGGGGAGGTGCGTGACGACGCCGGCCGATTCGACGCCGGGCTGCGCGCGCACGGCGGCCAACGAATCGCGGTAGAATGAATCATGCGGTCGGCGTCGGGATAACGGTCCGGCATAAGGACGGTGTCGGTGACGACGACGCTTTCGGCGCGGAATCCCGGATCGGCGTGGGTGAGCGCGACGAAGCTGCGCATCATCAGGGCGCAACCGACAAGCAGCACACAGGCAAGCGCGACCTCGGCAAAGACGAGGACGCGCCGAGTGCGCTCGGAGCCGGGGCTGCTGCTGGAGCGGGTGGCGCCTTTGAGCGCGTCCTGCAAATCGGTGCGCGACGCGGCGAAGGCGGGGCCGATGCCAAATAAGATTCCTGAGATGACGGAAACGAGGAGGACAAAGCCGAGCGCCCAGCCATCGATGCGCGCCTGCAACAGCTCGGGAAGATTGCCGGTCGCGAAGGCTTTGATCGCGTCGAGTCCCCACGACGCGATAGCGATGCCGGCCGCACCGCCGATTGTGGCGAGGAGCCCAGCCTCGGTGAGCAGCTGAGCGAGCAAGCGTCGCCGGCTGGCGCCCATTGCGCTACGGATCGCCATTTCCGATTGCCGCGAGCTGGCGCGGGCAAGCATGAGGTTGGCGACGTTCGCGCATGCGATGAGAAGGAGAAATGCGACCGCGCTGAGGAGGACGAGAAGCGGCCGTCGCAGGTCGCCCGAGATCATTTCCTTGAGGCCTACCGCGTAGAATTTGCGGACGGTGTCATCGTCCGCGGCGTTGACGCGCGTGCCGAGCAGATCGATCTCGGCTTTCAGGCGCTCCGGCGTGACGCCCGGCTTGAGCCGGCCGATGGCGCGCAGAAAATGTGCGTCGAGATTTTCCTGGAAGATCGGCGCGTCCAAGGCGGCCGGCACCCACAGCTTGATGTCGTGCCTGGGGAAACCGAAGTTCTCGGGCATGACGCCGATCACGCTGTAAGGCTTGCCGTCCATCGTCACGGTTTCGCCAAGCACGTCACGGCGCATCTCGAATTTCTCGCGCCAAAAAGTGTGGCTCAGGATAACGACCTGTTCGTGCCCGGATTTCCCTTCCGTCTCGAGGAAGGCGCGGCCGAGCGTGGGGGTCACGCGCAGAGTCGGGAAAAATGAGGGCGTCACCTGTTGACCGATCGCCAGCTCCGGTTCGCCGCGACCGGTGATCGTGAAGCCCGAGCCGGTCATGGCCGCGAAGTTTTCGAAGAGCTGGCTTTGATCGCGCCAGGCCGTGAATTCACGGGTGGAAAACGAGACGCGCTTTTCCTGGGGCAAATCCTGCCAGAGCATCACGAGCCGGTCCGCCTCAGGGAAGGGCGGTCCTTTCAACAGCACCGAGTTCACGATCGTGAACATCAGCGCCGTGCTGCCGATGCCGAGCGCGAGCACGATCGCCACGGTGAGCGAGAAAACCGGCGCCTTGCGCAGCGTGCGAAAAGCGAACCGCACATCCTGTAGTCGCGTCTCGATGAAATGTCCGGCGCGCGCGTCACGCACGAGTTCTTTCACCTGTTCCGCCCCACCCAGGTCCACCAGCGCGGCGCGGCGAGCGTCTGTCTCGCCCAGGCCTTGCCTGACTTTTCTCTGGGTCGCCAGGTCGACGTAGGAACTGACTTCCTCGGCGAGGTCCTGTTCGACTTTGCGGCGTCGGGTGAGATTGCGGAACAGACGGGCAAGGTGGGTAAGAGTCGACATGATGTTATTCATAGCGAAGTGCGTCCATGGGAGACACGTTGACCGCCCGGCGGGCGGGCAAATAACAGGCGAGCAGCGCAATTGCCGCGAGGAAAACGGTGACCAAGCCGAAGATCCAGGGATCGATCGCGTTCACGCCGTAAAGCAGGCTGGTCATCAATCTCGTGAGCGCCGATGCTCCGGCCAGACCGACCGCCACCCCGATCGCCGCCAGCCTGAAGCCTTGTCCGATGACGAGGCCGAAAACATCGCGGCGATGCGCGCCAAGGGCCATGCGGATCCCGAACTCGCGCGTGCGTTGTGCCACGGAATACGAAACGACTCCGTAAATGCCGACAGCCGCGAGAGCCAACGCGACTACTGCCAATCGTACGAGTAGAAGCATTAAGGAACGCGATTGGGCACTGGCCTGGGTGAGGTATTCTTCGAGGGTGCGGACTTCAGAGATCGGTTGTTCCGAGTCGAGCGCCAGAACCTGACTTCGGATGGGCGCGACCAGCGCGGTCAGATCAGTATTCGCGTGAACCATCAACGTCATGCCGCCGACAATCGATTGGGTAAACGGCGCGTAGAGTTCCAC
>JALYIN010000415.1 GCA_030775765.1 Verrucomicrobiota bacterium | reverse complement strand
TATCCCGGTCCTCGATTACATGGAGAGACACGCCGGCGATCTCGGCGTTCGCTCGGACCTGCAGTTCTACTGGAGCACGGGCGCTCTCTCCGCCGGGCTCGACAACGCCCCGGCTTATCTCACGTTTCTCGCCGGTGCGATGGGCCTGCACGGCTGGAACATCGACGACGCCCAACACCTTGCAGACTTCGTTGCGCGCCACGACCACTCGCTCATTGCGATCTCGTTAGGCGCCACCAGTTTCGGCGCACTCACTTATATTGGTAATGGTCCAAACCTGCTGGTGAAAGCGATCGTGGAGCATGCCGGGTTAAACGCCCCCGGCTTTTTCGGATACCTCTTCAAATTCGCCCTGCCGGTGCTAATCCCGATTTTCGTCCTGGTCTCGCTCCTGTTTTTCCGTTAGCGATCAGCCGCGCTTGCTTCCCCCGCCTGCATCGCGATTCTTTGAGCCATGTTCACCGGCCTCATCCAAGAAGTCGGCGCCGTCGTTGCGCTCCGCGCGAATGGTGAGGCGAAACGATTGGAGATCGCGGCCCCTCAACTTGCCGGTGGAATCCGCGTCGGGGACAGCGTCGCGATCAACGGCTGTTGCCTCACCGCGACATCCGGCGATGGCGACCGACTGACGTTCGATGTTCTGCAGGAGTCTCTTGGTCGGACGAATCTCAAAAATCTTCAGCCTGAGAGCCGCGTGAACCTTGAGCTCGCTCTCTCCGCCGGCGCGCGGCTGGGCGGACATTTTGTCCAGGGTCACGTTGATTGTACGGCGCCGATTCTGAGGCTCGACGAAACGGGACCGGACGTTCGTCTCGAGATCGAGTTGCCCGCGGAGTTCGCGCAATACGTCGCTCGCAAAGGATCTATCGCCGTGAATGGAATCAGCCTCACCGTGGCGGAAGTCTCGCCGAACAGTTTCGCGGCCTGGATCATTCCACACACGAGAGCGCAGACGAATCTCGCCACGGCGAGGTGCGGCGATTTGGTGAACCTCGAGTTCGACCTGCTGGCAAAGTACGTCGAGCGCATGCTCGATCGCGGGGATTCGCGTCCGAAATGACGCCGCAAATCGTCGGCGTAATTTTTTCCCGCGCTGATTTCCACCGCGCGCTCCGGATGCGAACGCCGCCCGACCTTTTTGAATTGCGTCTCGATCGCCTGGCGAACTGCATCGACGAAGTGAAAGCAGCGGTCGATCGCCTCCCCGCGCCGTTCATCATCACCGCCCGCGATCCGCGCGAAGGCGGCGCGAATCATCTCTCATCGCCGCGGCGACGCGCTCTCCTGCTCCACTTCCTCCCGCATGCCGCCTATGTGGATGTGGAATTTCGCGCGGCTTGCGCCCTCGCGCCGGTTCTGCGGTCCGCTCGCGCGCACGGCATCCCGACCATCATTTCGTTTCACGATTTCAAAACCACTCCGCGGGCGCCGCAGCTCGATGAAATCGTTTCTGGCGCCCGAGCGTTAGGCGCCTACATCGTTAAAGTCGCCACCCGCACCGACACGCCCGCGCAGCTCGACCGCCTTTTCGATTTTTTCGAGAGGCACCGGCTCACCGCTAACATTGTGCCCATGGGCATCGGAAAACTCGGCCGCATTTCGCGTCTCGAGCTCGCCCGGCGGGGGTGCCGGATCAACTACGCGCATCTCGGATCCCCGACCGCGGCCGGGCAACTCTCAATTCAGGATCTGCGCCGCGCTCTCGGATAAACTCTTGATCTTTTCTAGGGCTTCATCGACGATATCCTCCAGTTGGATTCGGGGTCGAGCGCCATTAATTCCGTCGCCACTTGATCAGAGGTGCAACGGAAGCTTCGTCGTAGTAGCAAAGCAATCATCGTCCATGCCGTTTCATCCAGGCAGGTCAGCCTCAACAGAAAAGGTGACTCTCATTGGCGGGGAGTCATAGTCGCGAAAAAGCCGGCGCCGCAAGATTTTTTCCTCTCCCCAGACCGCCTTGGTATTTCTATGAAGTAGCCTTAATTCTAAGGTTCCTTTAAGGGTATAATCCATTTCACATCTTTAAATGGCGAATAACTGACTTCCGATAAATCGCAAGTTGGGTCATACATATGTTGGAAAGGCCTGCCATTTACGGACACCTTAATGTCAGCCTTGATAATGGCATTCCTGATCCTTGTATTCTGTTTCAAATATTCTTTCAAGAATTGGATATACTGAACCAGCATATAGGGATTGTTCACCATGACTAATTGCTCATGGTTCAATAACATCTCCGGAGAATGCAGGTAGACGTCCTTTGTTAGGGGATCTTCAATGGTAATGCTCCCATCAGTTTCATGG
>JALYIN010000414.1 GCA_030775765.1 Verrucomicrobiota bacterium | reverse complement strand
TCCGATCTTCGCGCGATGAACACCGGGGAATTTCCGCGCTTCTACTTCGCGCTCCCGCGCCTGCTGGCAACGTTTCGCGGCGGCCGTTCCGAGCGTGCTGAAAATAATGGCGGCGAAGCGTGGATCGCGAGCATTGCGAGCTACCTGGTCAGCTATTGCTTCTTCGCCCAATTCATTCCGTCCACCCTTAGTCTTTGGTCCCGAGTATTAAGTCTCGTTCTCCTGGCCTTTCTGGTCTGGCTCCTTTGGCTGCTTGCGCTCCATCTTAATTCCCTGGTGATAAAATTGTTCCATGCTTGCGGCCTTTTTCGCTCCATCCCCATTCGCCGCGCCCAAAGTATTTTGGTCGCAGGCACCGCAAGCGCGATGTCGGTTCAGTTGCTCGGGGGCGGCGGCTGGAGCGCCGAGATCGCCGCGATCTGGCTGGTCGCCGTGGCGATGAATCTCGCGGCGGCCGCGATCCTGGCTTTGCGTAATGGAAACCGCGCCCGTTCCTAATCACTCGGCCTGGCCGCGCCGCGTCATCCTGGCGTTTGTCTTCATTGCGCCATGCCTGGCGTTCTATCTCCTGCGCACCAACCTCTTGATCGCGCTCGCGCCGATCTTCCTTTCCCACCTCCTTCTCCTTTACCCGACGCTGGTCGCCAATTGCCAGTGGTTCGGCCCGGTCCTGCGCTCGTTCGAAACCGACCAACCCGAAGTGTGGCTCACCATCGACGACGGCCCCTCCCCCGCTCACACCGTTGCCATGCTCGATCTCCTGGACCGGTTCGACGCGCGTGCAACTTTCTTCGTCATCGGCCGGCGCGCCGAAGCGCATCCGCATCTCATCACGGAAATCCTGAGCCGCGGCCATGAAATCGCGAACCACACCTACTCGCATCCGAGCGGAACACTCTGGTGCGCTGGCCCCCGCCGCATCGGCTTGGAGATCGATCTTTGCGCGGAACTGTTGCGTGCCGGTGCGGATCGTCCCGCGCGTTTTTTCCGGGCGCCCGTTGGACTAAAAAATCTTTTCGTGCATCCGGAACTGGAACGTCGCCGGCTGGCGTTGGTCGGCTGGGCGATTCGTGGGCTCGATACCGTCCAGCGCGATCCGGCACGGGTAGCGCGCCGAATCCTGCGCGACACGAAACCGGGCGCGATAATCGTTCTGCACGAGGGCCACCGCGTCACGAAGAATCCCGAGTTCCATCTGCGCTGCCTGGAACTGACGCTGAGTGGCGTAACCGAGCAGGGTTATCGGTGCGTCATACCGCGGCCGGAACAGCTGCGGCCGCGTGCCGGTGGAAAATGAAAATGTGATTGTTGAACGGCGAAGCTCCCCAGAGTGGACGAATTTCTCGTTCGAATTCCGCGGGGCCGAAGACGTCGTCGATGCTGGCGCGCGACGGGAAATGCAGCGGGCAATCGAGGTTCCATGAAACCGCCTGCGCAAATCTCTCCGCCAGCCAGGTGATCCAATAGCGCGGGCCGGCGTCGCGCGGACAATCGCGGATGATCAGCACGCCGCCGGGCGCGACGCATTTGGCCAGCTGAGTCAGCAGCGCGGTCTGCCGTTCGTGCGGCAGATAATGCAGGACGTCGAAGAGCGCGACATTGCCAGAGAAATCCGGGACGGTTTGGGCGACGTTGTGAACGCGAAGCTGGACGTCGCGGTAATGGTCGGCCGCGATTTCTGCCCCGTAATGAATCTTTCGCGCGTCAACATCCAGGCCGAGGACAAATTGCCGGCACGCGCGCTCCCGTAAATAAAATCCGAGCAATCCGACTCCGCAACCTACATCGAGAATCGGGGCGGCACAGGAACGCAGCAGGTCGTAAGCGGTTTGATAAATCCGATCGCGGCGCAGCTTGCTCCGCACATAGTGGCGCAGCCACGGCTGGCAAAATCGGGCGGCGACTCGCGCACACGCATTCTCGTGGTCAGGCGTGTTTCCTCTCAGCGTTTCCATTTGCGTCGGATTATCGCACTGCCAGACTGAAATCATGGGTAACTTCTTCTCCGATTATCAGGTCGGGGATTATTTTGACGAAATGTTTGCCGGGCCCGGCGTGGCGCGGCCTCATTACAACAAATTGCTGGAGCGCTTCAAGGAAATGGAACGCGAGGAGTTCGAACGCAAACGCGCCCTGGCCGCTTCCACGTTCCTCACCCAGGGGGTGACCTTCACCGTTTACGACGACGACCAGGGAACGGAACGCATTTTCCCGTTCGATCTGCTGCCACGCATCATTCCCGGCGAGGAATGGAACCGGATCGAGCGCGGGCTCGTCCAGCGCATCACGGCGCTGAACCTCTTTCTCCACGACATTTACCACGAGCAAAACATCCTGCGCGACGGCGTGATCCCAAAGTCCATCGTCTGGGAAGCCGAGGCTTTCCGGCCTGAGTTCATGCACTTCGATGTGCCGCGGAATGTTTACATCCACATTTGCGGCACCGATCTCATCCGCGACAAGGAGGGCAATTATCTCGTCCTGGAAGATAACGCGCGGTGCCCGTCCGGCGTCTCCTACGTGATCGAGAACCGGCAGACGATGAAGCGGACGTTCTCCAGTTTGCTCGGTCAATACCGGGTCCGGCCGGTGGAGGATTACAGCCAGGAATTGTTGAACGTCCTGCGCTACATCGCGCCCCACGCGAAGCACGAACCGACCGTCGTCCTCCTTACTCCCGGTGTTCATAATTCCGCCTATTTCGAGCATTCGTTTCTCGCCCGCTCGATGGGGATCGAGATCGTTGAAGGCCGGGACCTGGTCGCGCAGAGCGGCAAGGTTTTCATGCGCACCACCAAGGGCCCCAAGCAGGTAGACGTGATCTATCGCCGCATCAACGACGACTTCCTCGATCCTCAGGTCTTCCGGAAAGATTCCGGCCTGGGGGTGCCCGGCCTGGTTGAAGCGTATCGCGACGGGAATGTCAGCCTCGCAAATTCTATCGGCACCGGCATCGCGGACGACAAGGCGGTCTATCATTTCGTGCCGAAGATGATTCGCTATTACCT
>JALYIN010000413.1 GCA_030775765.1 Verrucomicrobiota bacterium | reverse complement strand
CTTCCAGACACTCATCACGTCGCCGCAGGTCGTATCGACGATCTGGCAGCCGCGGTCTTTAATTTGCTGCTGGATCGAAAGTTCGGTGCCGAAGGCCGGCACAATGACCACGTCATCCGGCCCGAGGTCGCTGATGTCCGCCTGCTTGTTTGCGCCCATCAGGTTCTTGATGCCTAACGAGGAGATTTGCTCGTTGACCTCCGGGTTGTGAATGATCTCGCCGACGATGAAGAGCCGGCGATCCTTGAAAACCTTGCGCGCCGCGTAAGCGAGATCGATCGCGCGTTCGACGCCGTAGCAAAAGCCGAACTGCTTTGCCAGCCGCACGGTAATATTGCCGCAAGACAAAATGCCGCCGGCGCGCCGGACCTTGTCCACGATGTCGCTGCGGTAATGCGATTCGACCTGCTCCTGCACGGCCGTCATCACTTCGGGCGTGCGCAGGTTCACCTTCTCGCGCGCCGTGGTGCCGCTGGAAATTAAATTAGTGCTCATGGGGTCGCGTTATACGACGAGCGCAGCGGCGAAGCACCGTTGCGATGCTCGTCCGCTACTGAACCAATTTAGCCCGGAATCCAGATCAGTCTACCAGCAGCGGCCCGGGAGGATCTTTAAACCATGCGTCCGACATCATGTAGGAGCGCGGCGGATCGGGATCTCGGCTTTGATCGAGCCGACGCACCTGGCTGCCGAATTCCTTGTCTTCCGGAAGCGAGTTCGCGATGTGCACCGGGGTGCCGATTCGGGTCAGCGCGAAAAGGCGGGCCGCGGCTTCCTTGTGCAACCGGACGCAGCCGTGGGTGTGTGGATAGGGATGGACGAAACCTTCGTGGAACCCATAGGCCGGCTTGAATTCACACCAGTAAGCCATCGGATAACCGCGGTCCGGCTCGCTGGCGCGGCGGCGTTTCTTCTCCTTGTTGTAAATCGTGTAATCGCCGGTCGGCGTGGCCGCGCCTGGCTTGCCCACGTTCCCCTGCACGGCCATGAGGAGTCGATCGCCTTCCATCACGTAAAGGTTCTGGGTCGCGAGCGACAGCTTGACGACCACCTTCGAGGGATTGTTCGGCTTATGGGCGATGACGTGGTAATTGCCGGACGAAACCGTCGTCATGGTTCCGCAGCTCGTCAGGAAAAGAGCGGCCGCGGCGCAGAGGCAAAAGAAGAGGCGGGAAAGTTGTTGCATAGTTGCCCACTGGAAAAGCGCATTGTGCGGGTTTTGTCAATAGCGAGCGCCTCACGGAATTACTCCTGGAGGGAGCATGATCGTGGAAGTCATGGGCTCCAGATGGCGCGCTCGTTCATCCAGCCGGCGTTCGAAATCCTGCGAAATATTCGCGTAAAACGGATACGACACTGGATCGACGGCCAGCGGCCGATAGCGCCAGTGCTTGTACATCCAAAGCCACGGCGCCGGGTTCGCCCGAACGAACGGCTCGAATTGGTCCCAGCACGCCTGGGCCATTTCCTGAAAGGACGCGTCTGAAGCAAATTCGATCCGGGGATGAAAAACAATCCGGTAACGTCCGCCGGGAAGCGGCTCGGCGTGGACGTTGATGATAGTGGCGCCGGCGCGCCGGTGCGCCCAGGCGTGGGCGAAAGTCACGCTCGTTCTTAACCCGAAACAATCGATGACCACCGTGGGCAGGTGCGCGGGGATGGTCAGGTCGGTCAGAATCGCCACGTGTCCCCCGCGTTGCACCGTTTTGAAGAGGCGGAGCACCCCGCCGTCGCGAGGAATGACCCGTTGTCCGCTGCTTTCCCGGAGACTGACGAAGATTTTGTCGAGCAGCGGATTCTTGAATTCCTGCGCAACCAGTGCGCTCTGCACGCCGAAGAAATTGGCGGCGATCGCGACCCATTCAAAGTTGCTGTAGTGGAAACAGGCGAAGATGATCCCCTTCCCCGTTTTCATTGCTTCCTGAACGACCTGGAGATTTTCAACGTCGATATGGCGCGAATAATTTTGGCGCGTCAGGCTCGGGCTCCAGAAAAGGTCGATCACCGTCCGCGCAAATTCTTGGTAGGAATCGCGCACAAGCTCGACCCGCCGCGCCGGCGAGAGGGCGTCGCCGAACGCCGCCTCAAGATTGCTCAAGGCCACCCTATGGTTACCCCGGTCGAACCGGGCGGCGAGAGCGCCGATGGATTGCCCCAGGCGGTAACAAGATTTGCGGGAAAGAAGCGGTATGACTGTGGCCACCGCCTTGAGAGCGAGCCACTCGAGTCGATAACGAAATTTCTTCCAGCCCGCGCGCACGGGCGGAGTGTAAGCGCGGTTTTTAATACCTGCGAGCGTCTACGAAACGTTAACCTGATGGCGCTGTCATGAGCTTTTGGAAACGCACCGCTGAATTCTTCGGCCTCAAGCGCAATCTCGTCATCCTGCTCATCGCGACGTTTGTGATC
>JALYIN010000412.1 GCA_030775765.1 Verrucomicrobiota bacterium | reverse complement strand
GGGCGATGCACTTCAGCTCACGCAGCTCCCCTCGGTCATGGAATGCTTCGACATCTCGAATATCTCCACGACTCACGTCGTCGCCTCGATGGTTTGTTTCCGCAACGGAGTCCCCGACAAGGACAATTACCGCCGTTATCGGATCCGGACCGTCGCAGGTCAGGACGATTTCGCGAGCATGGCGGAAGTCGTGAGGCGGCGTTACTCGCGCGTCTTACTGGAAGCGCGCGAAGCGAATCCCGAGGCCGCCGAGTTCTCCCAGGAAAATCCGGCGGAGGCGCTGGACCGCGCGGCGTCCGTTTTCGTCGCCGTTCGTCTGCCGGACCTGATCATCGTCGATGGCGGCAAGGGCCAGCTCTCGTCGGCCTGCCGAGAACTTCAGCGCCTCGGGTTGCACGAACTGCCGATCGTCGGCCTCGCAAAAGAATACGAAGAGATTTACCGGCCCGGGCGCGCGCTGCCGCTGGTGTTACCGCCGGACTCTGGCGCACTGCGTTTGCTGCAGCGAATTCGAGATGAGGCGCACCGTTTCGCGAATACGTATCACCAACTTTTGATGAAGAAACGAATCGGCGAAAGCATTCTCGACGATTGTCCGGGCGTGAGTCAGAACCGGAAGAATTTATTGCTACGCAGATTCGGGTCGGTGAATCGGCTGCGCAAAGCGAGCGTGGAACAGATCGCGGCCACGGAAGGAATCGGTCCGAAACTCGCCGAGGACGTTCACCGCTTCCTTGAACGCCACTAACCATGGGCTTATGCATCGACAACTGGATTTCGCATCGGTAAGGCTTGGGCCAGGCGAAGCCAGCGCACCCTATGGCCCACGATATTTTCATTAGTTCTTCCAGTAAGGACAAGCCGGTGGCGGACGCGGTTTGCGCCACCTTTGAGGCACACGGAATGCGTTGCTGGATCGCACCGCGGGATGTCCCACCCGGCGCGGCCTGGGGCGGAGCGATCGTCGACGCGATTCAGAATAGTCGCGTGATGGTGCTCATCTTTTCGGAGAATGCGAACGCATCGGGCCAGATCGCGCGGGAAGTGGAGCGCGCCGCGGATTATGGCGTAACCATCGTTCCGATTCGGGTGGAAGATGTCGCGCCCGCTCAATCGTTGCAGTATTTCCTTTCAAACATTCACTGGCTTGACGCGCTTTCCCCGCCGCTTGAACGGCGGCTCCAGGAGATTGCCGCGAAGATCAAGCTCATGCTGGAGCAGAAAAACATCGCCGGCGCGACGCCCCCAGCCGGCCCGATGCTCGCCGCCGTCGGGAATTTCCCCAGACAAACGGGCTCAAATAAACGGTGGCTCCTGGGTGTAGCCGCGCTTCTCATCATCCTGGCAGCAGTCGCGTTGATCTGGCGGCCATGGCGCCATCTCCCAAGTCAGGGAGGAGACGTTGCCTCTGCGCCGAAGGTTCCGGGCGAAGCGACAGTCGACCCGGCTTTGGTCGGGAGATGGTCTTACGTGATGACATTGGTGGATACCGAAATGCAGGTGGAGTGTTCGATCGACGCGGTGGGCCGATATACATTCCGCGTCTTTGTAAAAGCGGACGGCACGGTCCAAACCAAGGACGGCACTGCCATTGTGACCGATACCAAAAAGAAGACCCCGATCAACGCGACCTACGCTTTTCTTCCGGAGGATCGACTTAATTGGTCGAGTCCCACCGCCGACCCGAATGTCAGAATGACACTTAATTACAAACGGACCGGCGGCCAGAGAGTGTCGGCCAACCTGCTTGTCGGGAGGTGGCACGCTACTACACTCTTGGGCGGTTTGATGTGGGACGCCGATTGGGACGTACGATCGGATTCATCTTATGAATTCTTGCTGGAAAACATCGACGAGGGCACGATCACGACCGCCCACGGCGAATGGGAAGCGAAGTCAAAACTCGGAAGACCCGACGCGAAAGGCATCTATCGCAATGTCACCCCGGACTCTTTCGAAATGAGCCATCCTATTTTTCAAATGATTAAGTTTGAACGGGTCATCCCGGCAAAAGGGAAATAGGCTCCTGTTCCTTTGTCTCAATTCGCTCGCGCGAAATCGATGAACCCGCGTTCGGGAACAGTGCCGAGCAAGCGCACGCGAACTCTCTCGCCCACATCCATCCCGGCTTCGCCGCGCACGACGCGACCTTCCACCGGCGGATTGCTGACCCGAACGTAAGTTCCTTTCGGAGACACGCCGGTTACGATCGCCTCGAAGGTTTCGCCAATTCGTCCGCTCAAAAACGTGGCGGCGACGAT
>JALYIN010000411.1 GCA_030775765.1 Verrucomicrobiota bacterium | reverse complement strand
CTTGGGCCCTTCATTACTGCCCGCTATGTTCAAGGGATTGGTCCGGCCAATCTTCTCGCCATCTCGGCGGTCATGTTCGCGCTCGCGGGCGCTCTGGTGCGATTCTTCCCAAACAATTTCACAGATCGAACCAAACCGGCTAAGGCCGCCGGCGAAGAGCCTATCGGTGGATCGATTTGGTCGGGCGTTACCCATATCGTCCGGTCGCCCTATCTCATGGGGTTAGCCGCCTCCATGCTTCTTTACACGATGACTTCCACCTGGGCCTACTTTCAACAGTCCGACCTGACCCGCGCAGCCTTGACCGACAGCGGCGCGCGCACGATTTTCCTCGCGCACCTGGACATGTGGGTGAACGCCATCACCGTCCTCATTCAAATGTTCCTTACTGGGCGCCTCCTGAAATGGTTCGGAGTCGGGTTCACGCTCGTCGCACTGCCTTTCATTAGCATGATTGGTTTCGCCGCGATGGGCCTCGCCTCCAACCTGGCCCTGCTGGCCGTCTTTCAAGTCGCACGCCGGGTGGCTGCCTACGCCCTGATGCGACCTTCGCGCGAAATCCTGTTCACAGTCTTAAAGCGCGAAGACAAGTACAAGGTTAAAAGCGTCACCGACACGCTCGGTTACCGGACTGGCGACCAACTGGGCGCGTGGTCCTACGGTGGTCTGCACTCGCTGGGCCTGGACCTCTCCAGCATCAGCTTTGTGGCTCTTCCTGTTGTAGCCGGATGGGGCGTCCTCTGTCTTTGGTTGGGCAAACGCCAGATCGCACTCGCTGCCGCGGCCGAAATCGCACGCGACAAAACCAATCCACCAGCCCAAGGCGCTCGGCCGTAATCTCGGCGAACGGCGTTGCGGACAACGCGAACCTCAGCGAACGATTCCCTTTCCGTGGATGACTGGGTGCAATATTTGAAATCGAACGAGGGGAAGCTGGGCGATGAGCTGGAACTTTCCCAGCTTCAGCCGGGCGATCTGCTTAGAATCGTCACGCTCCACAGCGAATATTTTCTGACCATCGCGCAAGGCCGTGAAGCCACCCTGGTTTGCCCGCAACCGGGGCGGCCAGCGGGCACGGTATCGATCATGGGCTGCACGTTTGGTTTGTCGTCATCGATCAAGCCGGACCATCTCTTCTGTGGCGGGAACCTCGAGTTGAACTATCAGCTCGAAGGCGTGTCGATGACGCACACCACGACCGCGATCAAGGAAATTCATCTGCAACGGCAGAGGCCGTAAGCGTGTCGAAGAAACAAATGAAACCTTGGGCGCCTGCATTTCTTTTCATCCTGGCTTTTGCCTTCAGTGCAGAGCTCGCCGCGGGCGAAACCTATGTGGTCGCGATCGATGTCGGGCATACGAAGGCCAGCCCCGGCGCGATCAGTGCCTCCGGACGGCCTGAATACGAATTCAACCGTGAAATCGCCCGTCAGCTCGAAGAACGATTGAAGGAAACGAACAAGGACGGCGGGGCGACGATCAACCCCTTCATCATCTCCTCCGAGAGATCGATGGCGCTGCCCTCGCGCACCAAAATCGCGACGAGCAAGAACGCCGACCTGTTTGTCTCGATCCATCACGACTCGGCCCAGGACCAATACCTCGAGGAGCGAGTGGTGAATGGGAAGGAAGAACGATTCACCAACGAGTTTTCCGGCTATTCCGTTTTCGTTTCCCGCAAGAATCCGCGCTACGCCGAAAGTTTTGATGTCGCGCAGCGGATTGGCCGGGCGATGCAGACAAACGGTTTTAAATTCGCCCGGCACCATCACGAACAAATTGCGGGCGAGAACCGGCCGTTCGCGGATGAAGCCGCCGGCGTCTATGCCTTCGACGATCTCGTCGTTCTCAAGACCGCGACGATGCCGGCGGTGCTCGTGGAGTGCGGGGTGATCGTAAACCCAAAGGAGGAGGAGGCACTGCAAACCAAAGAGCGCCAGGCGGCGATCACCTCCGCGATCGTGCGCGGAATTCGCGATCACTTCGCCCACGCACCGGCCACTCCGCGGGCTCAAAAAGGCGGCGTTACAATCGAAACCACATCGCCCGCCCCCACCCGCTACCCGAAACCGGGAGCGACCCTCGCGCCGGCCCTGTCTCGCGACAATTAAATCGCTCTCAGGTCTTAATCTCGACCCATTCGTTGCGGGCGCGGGAATCGGCCACGGCCTGGACGACGCGCATGTAACCAACGCCGACTTCGAAATCGGGTTGTGGCTTGATGCGGCCCTTCGATTTCACGGCGGCGATGAAATCGTCTTCGACGTGCCAACCGCCTTCGAGCTCGGGCGTGATCTCCATGGCGTGCAAGGCGATATCGCCCGCCTTTCCCACGTTGATCGCATCGGAGCCGAAATCGTAGGTCATCGTGCCAGAGTCGCCGTAAACCTCGAGTCGGTCGCCGGAAGCCAGCGCATTGATGCCGCTAAATTCGAGCACGCCTTCCGCGCCATTGGCGAACTGACAGAGCACCGTGAGCAGGTCGGGCACGATGACTTCGTAGCCTTGCCGGATCTGGTGCAGGATTTTGCCGCGCGCGAACACGCCCGTGATATCCCCTAGCCAGCGTTGCAGCACTTCCACGTAGATACCAAGCGCGAGCACGTTCAGCCCGCTGATCTCGATGCGCTGCCGCCAGTGTGCTGCCGCGTCCGCATTCAGATAGGCACCGGTGAAACATTGGAACCGGATGTGGTGCGGTCGGCCGAGATAATTTTCGGCAAGCAATTTCTTCACGAGCAGGTCGCCCTTTAGCCCGAACGGCGGCGGGCAAAGCATCGTGACCAGTTCCGGAAAACGCTTTGACGCCGTGAGCATTTCCTCGGCTTCGGCGCGATCGTTTGCCATTCGGGCCTGGCAAAAAACGTGTTTGCCCGCTTCGAGCGCGGAGACGGTCACAGCCGAATGCATGTAGGGCGGCGTACCGATCCAGATGATGTCCAGCTCCGGGAGTGAGAGGAGATCGGCCCAGTTCGCCATCGGCGTGGCGTGCGGCGCATTCTCCTGGCAAAACTTTTCCGCGCTCTCGTAAGTGGAATTCGAGACCGCCACGATCTCGACTTCGGGATGTTTTTTCAGACCCGGCAGGTGCCGGTCGCGCACGATTGCACCGGCTCCGACGATCCCGATGCGCAGTTTATTATTGTTCGTCCGGCTCATTTAAAGATTTCGCGAATTATTGGGACTGCGGATGCAAATCTCGCGTGAAGTTATGTTTGACCCTTGCGCGAGGCCGCCGTTCAAGAATCACTTGACCGGCCCGGGCAGTGACGCCAGCTTACGCACCTTCGAGCTCAGTTATGTCCAAAGTTTGCAGCATTACAGGATCAAAAGTCACGCGCGGAAGTGTGATTCACCGGCGTGGTATGGCCAAGAAAAAGGGTGGCGTGGGCCGTCACGTCACCAAGAACGTACCCCGCACCTTCAGCCCGAACCTGCACGAGCGCCGAATCTGGGTGCCGGAATTGAAGAAATTCGTCCGCATCCGCGTGACCGCGCGGGGCATGAAGACGCTGAATAAGAACGGCGCCTACGCGACGTTGAAGAAGGCCGGACTGGTTCCGGCGTAGATCGCAAATTTCCTGCCTTGGGGAGCGCACGCGTCTCGCGTGTCTGGTTTCGGTGTCTCGCCGAAACGAACTTTCTCTCGGCC
>JALYIN010000410.1 GCA_030775765.1 Verrucomicrobiota bacterium | reverse complement strand
GCGCAGGCCTGGAGCGTGGCGGAAGTACTGCGCTGCTGGGTGAAGACGGCGCTATAGCCGCGGCGCGCCTACAGCGAAAGTGGATCGAACAACGCTGCTTTCGTTAGGCCGTTCGTGATACAAACGGTCAACCGGTGCTGCTCTTTCGATTCAATAGTGATGCCCGAAACGCTCACCGAGCTGAAGCAGAAGGAAGAGGTGCGCGAAGCCCTCGCCCAGACTGGCGGTAAGCCGAAGATCAAAGCGCAGGCGACGGACAAATTCTGGTTCGTTACTCATGCTCTCGTCCTGCTCGGTTGCGCGGTCGTTTATTTTCTGCTCGGTCTGAAATGGATCCCGCTGCCGCAACCGCAACTCGACCTTCTTCAGCGAGCGACGCGCGCAACAGTCTTCATCGTTGTCGTCCTCGCCATCGCCAAAGCAATCTCGGTCTACGCCATCGGCCGGGTCTCCGATGCCTCTACCACATTCACGCTCCGGCGCATTCTGCACCTGGTCATCGCAGTCCTCATTGTCTTCATTGGCCTGTCGATCTTCTTCGCGAATTGGTACACGGCGTTGATTTCCGTGGGCGTGGTGTCGATCATCGTCGGACTCTCGATTCAAACCCCGATGTCCAGTTTCATCGGCTGGATTTATATCCTGGTGCGCCGTCCTTATCGCGTTGGGGATCGGATCAAAATTGGCAACGCGACCGGCGACGTGATCGACGTCAGCTACATCGACACGACGCTCTGGGAATTTGGCGGCTCATTTCTTTCCACCGATCACCCGAGCGGACGCGTCATCAAATTTCCGAACGCGAAGGTGCTCGGCGAAATGGTCTATAATTATTCCTGGCCGCTCTTCCCTTACATTTGGAACGAGATCAAATTCCAGATCGCTTATCAGAGCGACTTGCAGTTCGTGGCGCAGACGATGGAACGAATCGTCGAAGAAGAAATCGGCGCAGAGATGGAAGATCGGGTCACGGTCTACCGGGAGTTGCTG
Source organism: Verrucomicrobiota bacterium (assembly GCA_030775765.1). Taxonomy (GTDB): domain Bacteria; phylum Verrucomicrobiota; class Verrucomicrobiia; order Chthoniobacterales; family UBA10450; genus AV80. Next base: position 1,573 of record JALYIN010000410.1, on the reverse strand, counting down.
GCCAGGACGCCGGTGAACGAGCTGGAAGTGCGCGCACATCCCCGAGTCTTTTTCCGGGTCGATGAAGTGACCTGGATCGACGCGATCGTGCGTTATGTCGTCCCTCCGCGCGAGGCCGGCGCGGTGAAGACCCGGCTAATCCCGAAGCTGCTCGCGGCGCTGAACGCCGAGCCGGACAAAGTCATGTTCCCAGCCGGCGCGAATCGCTGACGATGCGTTTGCTTGCGCTGCGATTCCAGCCGATTACTTCGCCGATGTACTTCCGAGTTCTGATTCTCTTTTTCGCGTTTGCCGCTGTCGCCGCCAAGCCGGTGGTGAAAAAAGCGGAAACGGCGGGACCGAAACCGCTGCCGAAGCCGAAATCGTCGGCCCCGGGCGCGATCCCGGTGGCGCTGCCGAATTACGACGAGGAGGCCAGCGTAAAGCTCCAGATTTTTCTCGATAACAACGACTTTGGCCCGGGAAAAATCGACGGCCGGATGGGAGAATTCTTCCGCAAGGCCCTCGTGCACTACAAACGGGCTCACGGCATGGCGGAGACGGGCGCGGTCGATACGTGGCTGCTCGATCAGGTGCCTGAGACTTACACAAATTTTACAATTCCGCCCGAGGCGGAGAATTTTGTCGGGGCCACCGCGAGCAAACCGTCCGAGCAATCGAAGTTGAAGCGGCTGAACTACGGCTCGCTCTTGGAATACACTGCCGAGCGTTATCATTCGGCCGAAGAGTTCCTGAAGAAGCTTAACCCGGGAATGAAACTGGAGAGCTTGAAAGTGGGTGACACGGTGAAGGTGCCGAACGTGTTGCCGTTCAAGATCGAGGATCTGAAGGAAGGTTTTGCCGAAAAGAACCCCGCGTTCGCGAATCGCAAAATCTACATCGATACAAAGGACCGCTTTCTCCTCATCTACGATGACAAACAGCTCGTTGCCGAGTTCCCGATCACGCCCGGCTCCTCCACGCTCCCGGCACCGATGGGACTCTGGAAAATTGTTGGGATTGCGACGCTGCCGGTGTTTCGCCACGACGAAGGCGTGCTTCAGCACGGCGAGAAATCGAGCGTCTTCTACAACTTGCCGCCAGGGCCGAACAATCCGGTCGGCATTCTATGGATGGGATTGAACAAGCCGCACGTCGGCATTCACGGCACGAACAATCCGGAGACCATCGGCCGTGCCGCCAGCCACGGCTGTATTCGCACCGCCAATTGGGACGCGGCGCGGGTGAGAGAGCTGGTCACCGTGGGCAACGCCGTTTCGATCTTCCGGTAGGACCCTCCTGGAGCAGCGGTCCAGGACCGCCGAGAAGGGCTCCTATTTTGCTCGGTCGGCGGTCATAGACTGCCGCGACAGAACTCGCTCCCTAAGATTTTTCGCGCGGATTCGCAAGCTCGTGCGTCTAGGCTGGTAGATCGACAAAAATGGACTCACCCGAACACGCCATCTATCGCGCCGCCATCCAAGGCGATCGCGAGGCCTTCGAAACGGTGATTCGTTCCCTCAGCCGCAACCTGTTCGCGATCGCCTACGGGATTTTGCAGAATCGCGAGGAAGCTGAAGATGTCGTCCAGGAC
>JALYIN010000409.1 GCA_030775765.1 Verrucomicrobiota bacterium | reverse complement strand
GCTTCAATCTGGCTCCGACCGCATTCTGAAGGCGATGCACCGTCCCTACACGGCCGAAAAATATCGTGCGCTCGTGAAGCGCATCCGGGAAACCCGCGACGAGATCGCGATTACGACCGACGTCATTGTCGGATTTCCGGGCGAAGACGATGACGATTACCGGCGGACCCGCGATCTGGTCGAAGAAATTCAGTTCGATAACGCGTTCGTATTCCGTTACTCGACTCGCCAGGAAACGCCGGCCGCCGCGATGCCGCAGATCGACGAGCGAGTGAAAGAGGAACGCAACCAGGACCTGTTGACAGTTGTCGACGCCGCCGCGCACCGCATTAACGCTCGCTTGGTTGGACGCGATCTCGAAATCCTTTGCGAAGGACGGAGCCGCACAAACGCCAGCCGGCTAATGGGACGGACGCGCACCAACAAAATCATCGTCTTCGAAGGCGAACCGCAGCTCGCCGGTCAGCTTTTTGACATCCGTATCGCGGAGGCGACCGGATTCAGCTTGTATGGGACGCCTGTCATGCAACCGTCCTCTCCGGTTTTCGCATGATCTATCATTTGTCGCTCCAAACCGCCGGCTACATAGCCGGCATTTTTCTGTCGCTTCTCGGCCTTTGGGGAATGATCCGCCCGGGCGTTTCGCAGGCGGCCGCCCGCACGTTGCCCCGTTCCCGCGTGGCTGGGTTCGTCCTGTTGACGATCGCATTCTTCTGGAGCTTCTGGCTCCTGGCCACCATGGAGATGGGCGAATTCTCCGGCTTCCGGAAACCGCTCCTCTTTATTTTGCCGCTCGGCTTTCTTCTGGTCTTGCGATTTGTGGATGAATTTCTGGCGGTGCGCGCTCTCGGCATTCTTTTCCTCCTCGCCGCCGAACCGCTCCTCGATGCTGCTTTCTTCCGGACCGAATCTTCCAAGCTGCTTGTGACCGTGTTCGCCTATCTGCTGATCGTCATTGGATTGTTCTGGGTCACCATGCCTTATCTTCTGCGCGACCAAATTAACTGGAGCGCGCGGACGAACGGCCGGTGGCGCTTCACCCATGGCCTGGTCTTTCTCTACGGTGCCGCGATCCTCGCCTGTGCCGTGACGCGTTATTAACTGTAGCCGCGATCGCTGATCGCGGCCGGGCAGATGAATCGTATCCTCGTTATCCGCGGTGGCGCGATCGGGGACTTCGTCCTTACTTTGCCGGCGATCAAACTGCTGCGCGATCGGTTCCCCAAAGCGCACTTGGAAATCCTCGGCTACCAACACATCGCTGCGCTGGCGGAAAAGCGCTTCTACGCAGATGCGCTCCGTTCCATCGAATCGGCCTCGCTCGCCAAATTTTTCGCAAAAGACTCTGACCTACCGGCTGAGTTGCTCGATTATTTCGCCGGCTTCGATTTAATCCTCAGCTATCTCTACGATCCGGATCGGATCTTTGAAACGAACGCGAAAAAGTCGGGCGGTGCGACCTTCATCGCGGGGCCGTCGAAGCTCGACAATAGCGAACACGCTGCGTTTCAGTTAGCGCGCCCGATCGCCGCGCTGGGTCTTCTCCTCGTGGATCCGTCCGCCCATCTTTTCCCGACCGATGTTGATAGAAACGCAATCAGAAGCTTGCAGGGATACATGGCATTCCATCCTGGCAGCGGAAGCGAGACCAAGAACTGGCCAATTGAGAATTGGATCGAACTCGGCAATGCCATTCTCGCGCGCGATCAATCTCTGATCATCATCGCCGGCGAAGCGGATACGGCGCGTACCCTGCAGCTCAAACGGGCGTGGGACCGAAAACCGGTTCGGTTCGCCGAGAACCTGCCATTGCCGCACCTCGCTGCTTTGCTCGAAGGAAGCGACTTCATCGGCCACGATAGCGGGATATCCCACATCGCCGCGGCCGTGGGCGCGCGCAGCCTCTTGCTTTTCGGTCCGACCGACCCGGCAATTTGGGCGCCGGCGAACGCAAACGTCACCGTGCTTCGAGCGCCGCTAGGGAAAATGGAACTGCTCGACGTTGAGTCGGTGAATCGAGCGATGAACTACGAGCTAATGCGCATCGGCATCAGGACGTAGAGGAACGGCGTCTGGATCTTCAGCACGCCGGGGCTCATCTCGTCGATCAAGTCGAGGAACACTTCGTCCTCGGTCAGCGCCCGGAGCGGCGCCATGAAGAACTCCGGATTGAACGCGATGGAAAAATCGCGCCCCTTGTAGGCGACCGCGAGCGACTCCTTGGCTTCGCCTACTTCCGGCGTGTTTGCGGTGATGTCGATGTTGTTCTTCGTGAAATTGAGTTTGATCGAGTTCGACTTGTCGCTCGCCAGCAGCGACACGCGCCGGAGCGAATTGAGAAAAGTCTCGCGCTCCAGGGTGACGCGTTCCTTGGTTTCGCTCGGGATCACCTGTTTGTAGTTCGGATAGTTTCCTTCGATCAGTTTCGACACCAGCAGGGTGTTGTTCAGCTCGAACGCGATCTGGCCGCTGCCGACACTCACCTTCACTTCGCCGTCATCCGTCAACAGCCGGCTCAACTCCGTCACCGCTTTGGTCGGCACGATGATGTCCGCTTCGTGACTCCGCGGAAATTCCAACTCGATATCGACCATTGCCAGACGCCGTCCATCCGTCGCCACCAGCGTGAGTTTATTTTCTTTCAGGCTGAACAGGAGACCGTTGAGAACGTAGCGCGTCTCGTCGGTCGAGATCGCGTAGGAAGTTTTGCGCAAGCCATCCCGCAGATCCTTCTGCCGGATCGTGACGACCTTCGCGCTGTCGAATTTCGGCAACGGCGGAAATTCTTCCTCGGGCAAACCGAGAATCTTAAAAAAGCTTTGGCCGCTGCGGATCGACGCCGCGTTCTTGCCGTCGACCTCGATGGCGACTTCGCTCGAGGGCAACTCGCGGATGATCGTGAAAAGCCGCCGCGCCGGCAACGTCGTCGCGCCTTCCTTTTCGACATTCGCTTCGAAAGCGCCGCGCACGCCGACGTCGAGGTCAGTCGTAGTGAGATGGACTTCGCCGCCTTTGGCCTGGAGCAGGACGTTGGAGAGAATCGGCAGGGTGGTGCGGGTGCTGACGACGTTCTGCACCTGTTGCAAACCTTCGAGCAGCTTTTCTTTGGTGGCGCTGAATTTCATGACAAAACGGAAAGCTAAGATGTAAGGCTTACGATTTTATTCGGCAACCGCAATCTCGGAGTGGCGCAGGGAGCGTCGCCTCCCTTAACGCTGCAACGCGCTGTCGATAAAAGAAATGGTCTGCCGGATATTATCCTGCTCCAGCATCCGCCGCTTCACCAGCTTGCAGGCATGCAGCACGGTGCCGTGATCGCGCCCGCCAAAGGCGTCGCCGATTTCGTTGAGCGAAGCCTTCGTTAATTCGCGGGCGAGATACATCGCGATCTGGCGTGGGAAGGCGATGTTTGCCGGCCGGCGCTTGCTCGTCATGTCGGCGAGGCGCACATCGAAATGTTCGGCCACCCGCCGCTGGATTTGCTCGATCGTCACCGCGTGCCGCGCTTCTTCCTGGAGAATGTCCTTAAGCAGGTGCTCGACGACGTCGTTGGTGAGCTCCTTGCCGCTCAATGAAGCGAACGAAGCGACCCGCATGAGCGCGCCTTCGAGCCGCCGCACATTGGTCCGGATGCGGGTCGCGAGAAATTCGAAAACTTCATCGCGCAACTTGATCTGAAGCGTGTGCGCCTTCTTGCGCAGGATTGCCATCCGCGTTTCCACATCGGGTGGCTGGAGCTCCGCGGTGAGTCCCCATTCAAAACGCGAAACCAGCCGATGCTCTAAGTTCGCGATCTCCGAGGGCGGCCGATCGCTTGAGAGAACGATCTGTTTATGTCCGTCGAAAAGGGTGTTGAAAGTGTGGAAGAATTCCTCCTGCGACCGTTCCTTGCCGCCGAGGAACTGGATGTCATCTATCAGGAGCAGGTCGGCCTGGCGATAGCGCTTCCGGAATTTCACCAGGTTGTTGTGCTGGATGGCGTCGATGAACTCGTTGATGAAAACCTCGCTCGAGAGATACATCACCCTGGCGCCCTTTTTATTCATCCCGACGTACTGGCCGATCGCCTGCATCAGGTGCGTCTTGCCGAGCCCAACGCCCCCATAAATAAAGAGCGGGTTGTAGGTGCGCGCC
>JALYIN010000408.1 GCA_030775765.1 Verrucomicrobiota bacterium | reverse complement strand
CAGCTCGCCCAGAAAGCTGGCGTAGATATCACCGAAGTGAGCAACGTGACCATCTGGGGGAATCATTCCGCGACGCAGTATCCGGATTTTTACAACGCGAAGATTAAGGGGCGGTCGGCGGCGGAGGTGATCGCCGACGAAGCGTGGCTAAAGAAGACGTTTATCCCCGCGGTCCAACAACGCGGGGCCGCGATCATCAAGGCGCGGGGATCGTCATCCGCCGGATCGGCCGCGAACGCGATCGGCGACACGGTGAAGTCACTCACGACCGACACGGCCGACGGCGACTGGCACAGCGTGGCGGTTTGTTCCGACGGAAGCTACGGCGTGGAAGAAGGCTTGATCTGCTCGTTCCCGGTTCGCTCGCGCGGGGGCCAATGGGAGATCGTGAAAGACGTGAAGCTGAACGAATTTAGTAAGGCGAAATTTGAGGCGTCGGTCGCCGAGCTGAAGGAAGAGAAGTCGATGGTGGCGGAGTTGATTGGCGGGTAGGTAAGGCGTGTCATCCCGAGGCTGGCGAAGCGCGCCGAGGGACCTCTCAGTTGCAATTTGCGCTACCGCGATACACCACGCGTCCGCTGACGAGATCAGCCCATTGTAACCCGGAAGCGATTGACCGCCTGCGAGGTCCTTCGCCGTCTGCGCGGCTCAGGATGACAGCGCTAAGCTAACTCCGTGGCCGTCAATTGCTCAAAGGCTTCGCGGTATTTCGCGGCGGTCTTCTCGATTATCTCGGCGGGCAAGGACGGGCCGGGCGGCGTCTTGTTCCATTCAAGCGTCTCGAGATAATCGCGGACGAATTGTTTATCGAAACTCGGCGGGCTTTGCCCGACGACATATTGATCGGCCGGCCAAAAGCGGGACGAGTCCGGCGTCAGGCATTCGTCGATCAAGAGCAGTTGATCGCCGAGCAGGCCGAATTCGAATTTGGTATCCGCGACAATGATCTCGCGATTGGCGGCATGGGCGCGCCCAGCCTCGTAGATTTTCAGGCTGAAATCTCGGACACGCTCCGCGACATCGCGACCGACAGTGCGACAGCAGCCTTCCCAGTCGATGTTTTCATCGTGGCCGGCTTCGCTCTTGGTTGATGGCGTGAAGATCGGCTCGGGTAACTTCGAGGCGAGCTGCAGGCCTTTCGGCAGGGCGACGCCGGAGACGCTTCCGCTCTGCTGATATTCTTTCCATCCCGAACCGGCCAAATAACCGCGCACGACGCACTCGACCGGAAGCGGCCTGGTTTTACGCACGATCATGGAGCGGCCACGCAGTTGCTCGCGAAACGGCGCCAGGGCCTGGGGGAATTTTTCGATGTCGTCGGTGATGAGGTGATTCTCCACGAAGGCGAACTTGCGAAACCAGAATGCGGAAATCTGATTCAAGACCGCGCCTTTCTGCGGAATCGGATCGGGAAGAATAACGTCGAAGGCCGAGAGACGATCGGTGGCGACGAAGAGAAGCGTGTCGCCGAGATCGAAGACCTCTCGCACTTTGCCGCTCCGGAGTTTCGGGATGCCGGGAAGGTCGAGCGATCTCATGGAAGAAAACGTCCAACGCCCAACGCCACACGTCCAACGCCGAATTGAAGAGGCTGTTGGACGCGCGGCAGCGGAGGTTCCACGTTCTTGCCAATCATGGGAGGATTAGTCGTTAAGCCGCGATCGCGCATCTTGCACGGACACGATTGGGTGTTCTCGGGCGAGGTGTTGAAAGTTTTCGGCAACCCGGTGGATGGCGACGTCATTTCGCTCAAGGACGGCAAGGATCATCTAATCGGCAGCGCGATCTATAACAGCAAGTCGCAGATTGTGGCGCGGCGTTTTTCGCGACGGAGACAAGACCTGGATCTCGATTTCTTCCAGCGCCGGATCGCTCAGGCAGTTGAATATCGCGAGCGGCGCGGCGTGAATCCGCGTCTCTGCCGGGTTGTCTGGAGTGAGAGTGACGGGCTGCCCGGCGTGATCGTGGATCGGTATGGGGACCACCTCGTTCTGCAAACGCTCACGCTCGGGATGGACATGCGGAAAGCGCTGATCGTGGAGGCGCTCAGGAATGTCCTGGGACCGTCGGTTCAATCGATCATTGAGCGGAACGATGCGCCAGTCAGGCGAGCCGAAGGAATGGAGGCGCAGACTGGCGTTCTATTTGGCGAAACACCGACCGCGACTCAAATCGACCTGGCTGGGTTGCACTTGAGCGTGGACCTGATGCAGGCGCAGAAAACCGGGTTCTACTTAGACCAGCTACCGCATTACGAAACGGTCGCGCAGTATGCGAAAGGGCGCCGAGTGCTCGATTGTTTCACGAGCCAGGGGGCGTTTGCGCTGGCCTGCGCGCGAATGGAAGCGGCGCACGTGACTGGAGTGGAAGCGAGCGCCGACAGCCTCGCCCAGGCGCGCCGGAACGCGGAGCGTAATGGACTGCAAGCAGATTGGATCGAGCAGGATGTTTTTACGTTTCTCCGCGCGGCGGAAAAGAACGAAACGGAATTCGATCTCATCATTCTCGATCCGCCTTCCTTCACGAAAACGAAAGGCGGCCTGCGCGACGCCTTGCGCGGATACCGCGAACTGCATGTGCGCGCGTTTAAGCTGCTTTCGAAAGATGGATTGCTGGCGACGTTCTCCTGCTCGCATCACGTCACGGAAACCATCTTCGACCAGACGATTGCAGATGCCTTGGTGGACGCCCGCCGATCGGCGAGACGCTTACGGCGGTTCGAACAGGCCATCGATCACCCGGTCCTTCCCACGCTGCCAGAAACGGAATACTTCAAAGGCGTGCTGCTCGAGATGATGCCGGGACGATGAACGATTCACACGATCTCCCTGAACGCTTCGCGGAACTCGGGCCGTGGATCTACCAATTCCGGATCGAAGGGCACGACTACGGCGGTGGAATCAGCGCCGTTGGAGACGAACGGCTGGAGAGATTTTTTCGCTATTGCCCGCGAGCGGAGACCATCCTGGAACTCGGCGCCCTGGAAGGCGCGCACACTTTTATCATGGCGCAACGCCCCGGCATCAAACGCGTCGTCTCGCTGGAAGGTCGCGAGGCAAATCTTCGCAAGGCGCGATTCGTCCAGCAGCTTCTCCAGGTGCGAAATGTCGAGTTTGCCCAGGCAAATCTGGAGCACGCAGAGTTCACGGAGCTAGGAGAATTCGATGCGGTCTTCTGCTGCGGCCTCCTTTATCACCTACCCCAACCGTGGAAACTGATCGAGCGCCTTGCGACCGTCGCGCCTGTGCTTTTTATCTGGACGCAATACGCAGCGGAGAACGAGGCGCATGATGTCGGCCAGGGGTTGCGCGGCAAAATTCAGGTCGAAGGCGGACCGGAGGAACCGCTCAGCGGATTGTCCACAACGGCGACCTGGCTAACCCTGGATTCACTCTGCGAACTGCTCGCGGCCAGCGGCTATGGAAGCGTCGATGTCATTTACGACGATCCGTCGCACGCGAATGGCCCCGCCGTCACGATTGGCGCCACCCGGGATCGCCCTTCATAGTTCGGCGGCTTTTTTTTGCAGAATCAGAATTCGTTCGTCGTTGGTCCGCCAAAAATACGGAACAATTGGCGTGGCCACCGCGCCGAAACTGGCCTGGACAGGAAATGGCGCCGTTCTCTCCTTCCAGCGCGCGAAATAGGCAGACAACCGATCGGGATCAGGCGCCGAACGCAGGTCGAATTCGCCGGTGACCACGTAATCGAATTGCTCTCGCTCGAGAAGATCGGCCGCTTCGGACCAGGAAACCACGGTGAGACTGGCCGCAATTCGTTTCCACTCCGCCGGCAAGATTGCCAACTCACGGATGCCAATGACTCTCTCCCCTTTACTTGCATGTTGCTGAAGCCAGTCGATGGCCTTGATTCGAGCGTCGATATGCGACTTCCGGGCTCGGAGATAAGCCGCGCTGGGCCAACCGAGCGACAAAGCGATGACCATAACCACAAGCGGGGCGACCCACCACGCGGAGGCGAAGCGGATTCGGTCAAGGAGCAGCGCCGCGGCAATGCAAAGTAGTGGGATTAACGGCAAGACATTGCGGAAGGGCTGGAAACTTGAGGAAACAATCGCGGCGAGAAGCAGCAACCCAAACGCGATCCAACCGAACGCGGTCCCCCGCGTAGGCGCATACCAAAGCATCCAAATGAATCCGGCCACGCCGGCGATCATCAGTAGATAGCCGACTTCTCCGGCCGAAAACGCAGTGCTCCAATAACCGGCCTCGGAGTGGATTGTTTGGTAGAAGCGAGAAATACCGCGGATCTCGCGGGCGATTCCTGACGGATGGAGAACAGCGCCGGGCACCGAACAAAATATTCCCGCGAAGAGACCGGCTCCGGCAATGAGCGCGAGAAGCGCTTGCGATTTTCGCGGGAGTGGGAGGCAAGCGATCGTGACCAGGACCGTGACGAACACGGCGCCAGCCGTAAATTTTCCTCCAAAAGCGAACCCAGATGCGATCCCGGCGGCCGCAACCCAGCGCCAGGTCGAGCTTTCGCTCCACGCGCCGCTCGTCCGCATTCGTTGGCAGAAGTAAAGCGCCGCCGCCACGAAGAAGGTCCCCGTCGTATCAAGACTGACAATTGCGCCCCGGCTGACCAGAGCTGGACAGAGCGCGGTAAACAACATCGCAAACAGACCTGCCCGCACGCCGCCCAGGCGCCTCGCGATTGCTCCAGACAGGACGACCGTTCCCACGCTGAGACACGCAACAACGAGGCGACCGAGCCAGATGATTTCCGGCGGAGTGATGAGATCGTAGTTATCGCCGAGCGGCGTATGAAAATCGCGATCGGCGGGAAAATCTTCCGAGATTTTGTGATGATGAATAAGCCGGTAAATCGGCGAGTAGGCTTTGATCGCCGCGATCGTGAGGTAGCTCGTCAGCGGCGGATAGGTGTAGACGCCGGAATCGAATCTCTTCGCTTGCAGAATTCCGATCACCGGATGGAGGACATGCCCTTCATCGACATAATCGATGTAGGGGAGATGAGAACCGATAGGGGCGAAACGGAGAACCGCCGCGAACACCACCAGGACCAGCCAAAGAATCGACTCGTTGCGTGTAGTCAACACCCTTCATATTGATCCACAGGTAGATCGATTCGAACACCTAAAACGATGGAGTGGTATTTTGCGCTGACGGAAGATTCGACCGCGTTTCGGCAATACGCCGAGATGATCATGGTGGCGGTGCACACCGCCCGAAAGGTCACGTCGCTTAAGCCACGCTGCATCTACGACGGGAGCGAAAATGACCTCACTGCCTGGCTGCGAAAGCGCGATGTCCAGATAATCAGCCATCGCAGTTTTGTGCGTGAAGCGCTGGAAGAGCTGGGCCGGCAAAAAGGAAATCCGCACCTGGCCGCGGCGCTTTCTGGAGCATTCTCGCGGATTGAGTTGCCGGAAATTGTAGAGCGCGAGGGCGGGAACGATCGCGTTCTTTACACCGACTGCGACGTTATGTTTCTCGGTGACGTGGTGCCGGAATTGGAGGCAAACCCTTGCCGGCATTTCGCGGTCGCGCCAGAATCGGCGCGAGATGATTACGTGAACATGAACACAGGCGTGATGTTGATGAACACGGCGCGGCTGCGCGAAAGTTTGCCCGCGTTTCGCGAATACGTTTCGGAAAACCTGGCTGCGCTCGAGGCGGAATCGTGGGATGAGGCGGCCTATCGCTGGTATTATCGGGATGAAAAGGGGCCGCTCTGGGACCGGTTGCGGCCGGAACTGAATTGGAAGCCGTACTGGGGCGAGAGCGCGGAGGCGAAGATCATCCACTTTCACGGGCCGAAACCTTTTCAGCGCGAATATATCGATTCGCACTGGCCGGAATTGAAATCACTAACCGGCGGCGCGTATCTCGCGCAGGTGGAGCGGTGGACGGAGCTGCTCGAGGAAGCTCGGTAGAAAATGCGTGTCATCCCGAGGCTGGCGAAGCGCGCCGAGGGACGTCTCAAGGCTCAATCGCTTTCGCGTCACAACACGCGTACTTCGTCAGCTAGGCATGATGACTGTTTGCGTAACGCAATTTGCAACTGCGAGGTCCCTCGCCGTCTGCGCGGCTCGGGATGACGGCGCCGCCTTCACTTATCCGCAACGACGAATAAGTGAACGTAGAGTGTGACCCCGTCACGCGTTCGGAGCGGATGCTCGCCGTAGGGAAAAATTTCAACGTTGCGAAAGTGGCGGCTCAGCAAAGCGCGCAGGCTCGCGCGGGTGAAAAAGTTTTTGTGATCGCCTTCGAGCAAATGCCAGGGAACGACGCGCCAGTCATGGAGGTAGGGAAGCAGTTCCATGTTCGGAACCGAGAAGAGGGCGCGGCCGCGAATAATCCGGGCGATTTCCGCAGCGAAAATCTCGGGAGACTTTGTGTGCTCGAGGACCTCGATGCAGACGGCAGAGTCGTATTCTGCGTCGCTGCACGGCAGTCGAGCGGCAGCGAGGTCGACCGGGCGAAAAGGCAATTGGCGTCGCTTGAGGATTTCGCAACAGTGCGCGTTGGCTTCCAGGCCGAGCCAATCGTGACCCGTCGCGATTAAGGGCGGACCATAGGCACCAGCGCCGCAACCGACATCGACCACCGAAGCGCCAGCCGGCAAATAGGCGTGGAGCAAATGGGAAACCTCCACTCCGGCCTCCTCGATGGGCGGACCGGAGCCGTAAATGTTTTCGCGATGCAGCAGCGTCTCGTTTTCCGGGGAGACAACTTCGCCGTAGGGCCGCTCGCGCAACTTCGCCGGAACCAGCCGAATGGTTTGTTCCACGACGATATCACCACCGGGATCGCCGATGCCGACTATAATGCGCAGCGTCGCGTCACGCGGCTCAGCGTTGCCGGATAAAATCCGGCCGAACATTCGAAATCCGCTTCGCCCATCCGGGCGTTGAAAAAGAATCCGCCTCTCAGCGCAACATTGTTCGTCTACGTAAGCACGCAGGCGACACGACGACGGGTCGCGACCGCCAAGGTCGAGCGAGCCGGAGATAAACAGCGCTTCGTCGTAAACGCTCTGCCCCGGCACGGGAGATTCGATCACAGCTTGAAGCGCGGAAGACACGGCGTTCGATCTCACATTTTTCCCGGCGATCAATCGAGCGCAATATTTCGGAACGACGCGGGGAAAACTTGTGGAATTCTCAAGTGCGACCGCTAGTATCCACTCAGCCCGCGCCGAGGGATGGACGCCGAAATCGCGCGGACAAAACCGGAGTGCCATGGCAGAACGAATCCGACCCATCGAACAAATGCTGGAGTTAAGTGAAGAAGAGGCGATGTCGCCCGAGCATCTCGATTCGCAAGTGCAAAAGGCGCAGGAACAACTCCTGCAGCTGAAGCGGCAGGCGGAGCAGATCGAGAAACAAAAGCGCGAACTGGAAGAGCTGAGCCGGCGCCAGGAAGAACTGGAGCGCGGGCGCGCGGAAATGACGGATAAGCTTTCGCGCTCCCTCGTGATCCTGGAACGGGAAGGTTACGATTCGCAAAAGAAGCTCGAGCAGATCCGCACGACGCACGAAAGTTTCACGCAACATCTCCAGTTGCTCGAATCGATCGATCCCAAAAGCTGGAATTCGGCGGAGCTGCCGAAAGAATTGAGTCGCGCCCTGAGCACGGTGGACGACGCCCGGACGGAGTTTAGCCAGCAGCGGAGCCGGTTGGAAGCGAGCGGCGAAACGAGGGAGATGGATTTGCCTGACGTCACTTCCGGCACGACTGGGCTCGGCGGCAAATCGTTCGTGCAATGGCTCCAGATTGGGTTCGCAGTGACGTTGCCGTTGATTATTTTCGGCGCCCTGGCGTTGCTGATTTTCTTTTGGATGGCGTCGAAGTCCCAGTAACTCCGCATGCGCCGCCGACCTCCTCAACCCGGGACGCCGCTTAACCAAAAACAGGACGAACTCGCGCAGCGCGAGTCGCAGTTGCGCGGCGAGATGGAAAAGCTGGAACGCATGATCGCGGAAGCGCCGCGAGTGGCAGAGGAGACGACAAGGCGGCAGCGCGAAGAATTACTGGAGCGGGCGAGTGAAGGGCGAAGCCGGCTCGATGTTTCGGCAGCGCTCCAAGACACCCGCTGGGGAAATGAAGGCCGCACCGGCGGCCGGCGGAAATCGCTGCGGAAAGAGCGGCGGGAAGGCCGGATCATTTTTCTCGTGCTGGTGATCGCGCTCGGGCTGCTGGTCATCTGGTTGGTCAGCCATCTCCATTTGTAGGGCCGCGTCAGCCGGAACCGCGTGAAAGCCGCCGTTGGCGGCGCACGTCAAACTTTGAACCCAGAATCGAAAGCGAGTTCGGAGCGCATCTGGCGAATTCTCCTCTGGGTTTTTGGCTTTGTGCTGCTGGTGCTTATCGCGGTCCCGATCTGGCATTCGGTCCGCGGGCATAGCACGAAGGATTACTGGGTCTGGTTCCAGACGGGACAAACGGTTTTGCAGGGCGGCGAAATCTATCCGAATCGCTGGCACAAGTTTCCTTTCATGTATCCGCCGTCGTGCGCGCTCTTTCTCGCGCCCGTGAGCGCGCTCGGGCAGACGGGCCTGGTGGTCGTACTGGCGCTGTCCAACGCGGCGGCCTGGATTTGCGGCATCATTTTTTCAGTTCGCCTAGCCACCGGCGAGTGGCGCCGCGCGCATCCCCTTGTATACCTGATTCCGAGCCTCGTCATGGGCCCGCACATTTGGGGAAATTTTCTTCTCGGACAACCGAGCCT
>JALYIN010000407.1 GCA_030775765.1 Verrucomicrobiota bacterium | reverse complement strand
CCAGTTACATTCCCGCTCGCCGCGCCATGAAGGTCGATCCCATGGTAGCGTTGCGGTATGAATAGCCGCCCGGCCCTTCTGGCATTCGCGCTCGCCACTTCGGTAGCCCTGCCTTTTTCCCGCACCGCGTTCGCCGTCGAACCGTTGGAGGAAGTCATCGACCAGAAATATGAGTTGGATGCGAATGCGACCGTGAGCATTGCAAACACGGATGGATCGATCCGGGTTTACGCAGCGGAGGGCCCGGGGGTCACCATTCGAGCGTTCAAGAGAGCCTACACGGAGGAACGTCTGCGAGGAATCTTGGTCGATGTAAAGGCGACGCGAAGCAGCATCGCGATCACGACCAGTGTTCCGCCCCGGAAAACCGCCCTGAGCGATCGATCGGGAACCGTCGATTACATTATTATCGTCCCAGCGACGGTCAGGATCACCGATCTCAGTCTAACGAATGGAGAATTGCTGGTGGAAGGTTTGCGCGGCGGCAGTGCCAACGCGCACCTGGTGAATGGCTGGTTGGCGGGACATAACTGTTTCGGCGATCTCAATCTTACCCTGGAAAACGGGCGGGTGGATGTCGCCTACGATTGGTGGGAGAACAACAAATTTTCGGTGAAAGCCTCGAGTACCCGCGGAAACGTGCGCGCGCTCCTGCCGAGCGATGCTTCCTTCAGCCTCAGTGCGACCGCGCTTGAAGGCAGAGTGGCAAACAGTTTTGAGGCAAAAAAAACTACCTCCGGCGATGTGATTCATTCCGTGGCGACCGTGATCGGCGTGGAAGCCGGCGCCGTGATCTCACTGGAAGCCGGCCGCGGAAATATCCGGATCGACAAGACCTACTGATCTTCCGCGTATCACTCGCACCCGTCGTTCCCAAGCTCCAGCTTGGGAACGCAGAGCAGCGAAAAAAGCTAGAAGTCGCCTACTTTGTGTCGTTTGCGAGTTCCAATCGCGCCCTGCGATCCTGCTCTGCTTTAACCAGCAGCCCCAATCGCCGATAACATTGCTCCCGTTTTTCCAAGGCCGTCGCCGTCTGGTTCGCCTCGAGCGCGTGGGTGAATGATTCCACCGCCGAAAGCGTTTCGCCGCGCGCCATCTCCAACTCGCCACGATATTGCCAGGCGGTGGAGAAATTCGGATCCAGTTCTGTCGCGCGTTTGATTTGCTCGAGCGCTTCCGCCGCGCGGCCGAGTTTCGTCAACGCGTAGCTCGCCTCGGCCCACGCGCCGGCCGCTTTCGGATCGAGCGTCATGGCCATCTGCGCATCCTCCAGCGCCAGGCTCGGTTGGCCGATCTCGTTCAGTTGCCAGGCGCGCGAGACATACAGTTCCCCATTGTTCCGTTCGGCCGAGACCTCCGAATCGAGTCGCGCCATCGTCTCGAGAAATTCGGGAGCGAGCCGCTCCAGCCGGATCAATTTGTGGATCCCTGATTTCTCGCATTCGTCCGCTCGCCCGAGGGCAATCAAGGCGAGCGCCTGGAATAATTTTGGGCGGACCGCCCAGGTTCCGATTTTCGCCGCGGCCTCCGCGTCTTCGAGCGCCAGTTCGGGATCTTCCGCGCGTAGAAACAGGAGCGCGCGATCGGCCAGCAAACCAGGGTCATTCGGTGAGATGGCGAGGGCCGAATCCAGCTCGCGGATTTCGGCGAGGAATCTTCCTATCCCTTCAAACACCTTCGCGCCGCGTTCCACTTCCGGATCGTCCGGCGCCAATGCGTGGGCTTTCTCCAGGTCTTCGAACGCATCGTGCCAGCGATGCAGGCGCCGCCGGCACAACGCCCGATTGATGCGGGCGTTCGCACTTTCCCGCACGGCGATGAGCGCGGTCCAGGCCGCGTCTTCCTTGGTCCAGAAGTGCTGACGCTCTTCCAGGCGTGCGATCTTCTCCAGCACGCGAACATTCTTCGGGTCCGCTGCAGCAACTCTTTGCCACGCCTCAATCGCCCTGGCGTCATCATTTTGTGCCGACGCGAGATCGCCGGCGTATTCGTCCAGATTACGGGACGGCTTCGGCACCGAGCGCCGCCAATCCTCCAGCGTCTGTTTCACGCCGGCGAGATCGTGCAGTCCGAAGTGCGCGCGGACCAGGCGATCCCAGGTGCCGTTATCCTGCGGCTTAAATTTTAAATGACGCCGGGCCAGATCCGCGGCGCGCTCGTAGTTTTGCTCGTCCAACGCCTTGCGGAGTTCGCCCCGTAGCGCTCTTTCCTCCTTCGACGCAGCGCGATGGCACCCCGGCAGTGCCAGCAAGGCAACCGCCATCAGCAGCACCGCTAAGGCGCGAGCTTGACGAAGGAATCGAAACCGCATTGGCTCAAGGTTGGTCAGCAATCGAAAATCCAAAATCGAAAATCTAGAATCACAAGATGCCTTCGTTCGACATCGTTTCTGAAGTGGACACGCAGGAGATTGATAATGCCTTGAACCAGGCCCGCAAGGAACTGGCGACCCGGTTCGATTTCAAGGGCAGCGTCGCCGAGATCGTGGCCGAGAAAGAGAAGATCACCCTCACGGCCGAGGACGCATCCCGTTTGCGCGGTCTGCGCGAGATCGTGATCGCGAGACTGGGAAAGCGCGGCATAGATCTCCGCAACGTCGAGCAGGTCGAGCCCGCGATTTCGCCGCTCGGGCATGCCCGGCAGGAATTGAAAATCCAGCAGGGCCTCGAAGGCGACAAGGCGAAGGAAATCATTCACGCCATCAAAGGCGAGGGCTTCAAAGTGCAAAGCCAGCTCCAGGATCGCCAGATCCGCGTGACCGGAAAAAAGCGCGACGATCTTCAGGCCGTGATCGCCTTTGTCCGCGGCCGCGATTTCGGCGTGGCCACGAACTTCAAAAATTTCCGCGACTAACGTTTTACCCGCCTTGCACAGGCGGCATGATCGAAATCTCGTCGTCTGGTTTCAAGACATAAGCACGTTCGACGAACTCGACTCCGCTCGCGATGAGGATGCTCTTGTCCCATTCGCGCAGCGCCGGTGTCTGAGCGTAGATAAAATCGAGAAGATCAGCCGCCGTTCCGTCAGCCGGAACGTCCAGATCCATTGCGGGTCGTCCGGCAAGATCGCGGAGCCGCGAGAAGAACTGCACGTGGACTTTCATCACGCGTTATGCCGTCGCCGCGATTAAGTCTTTCCGCAGCACGCCGATGTATGGCAGATTACGGTAACGTTCCATGTAATCGAGCCCGTATCCGACCACGAACTCGTCCGCGATCTCGAAGCCGACATAATCCGGATCCACCACGCGCAGACGCGTTTTTTTCTTATCCAGGAGCACGCAGATGCGAACGCTCGCCGGGCGGAGCGATTCAATTTTTTCGCGAATGGTGGCCAGTGTGACTCCGCTGTCGAGAATGTCATCCAGGAGGAGAATGTGCCGTCCGGCGATATCGGGCAGCAACACCTGGCGGAAAATCAGCTCGCCGGTTGTCTTGGTGCCCCCGTGGTAGCTCGCGACGCTGAGGCAATCCAATTTCAACGGCAACGGAATGCGTCGCAGCAGGTCTGCCATCAGGATCACGCTGCCGTTCAGGATGGCGATGACCGTTAGTTCACGGTCGCGATAGTCCTCGGAGATCTTCGCGGCCAGCTCATCGAGGCGACGATGGATTATCGCTTCCTCGAAAAGGATCCGCTCCATGTCTTCTTGCATCGCTGGGGGAACTATCGAGCGTTCGCCCGTTGGTGCGAAGTCAAAATTTGCCGGCGATTGCACAGCTCCCTGCCAGAAGGTAAAAGCAGCGCCGTCACACGGGCCTTTCGTATCTTCACTGTTGTCGTCCTTCGACAATAAAAAGCTTGCTATTGTAGATGCACGACAATAACCTCGCTTGCCATGGACAAAGTGCGCAACGAATTACTGCAGGGGACCCTTGATCTCCTGATCCTGAGGGCGCTCTCGGCC
>JALYIN010000406.1 GCA_030775765.1 Verrucomicrobiota bacterium | reverse complement strand
GGTTGGTCTTGCTTTGCCTCAACGGCCGGAGCCGCGGCTGGCGCAGCTTCGCCTTTCTCGGCCTTCGCGGCCAGGAGTCGGGCGAACGCCGACGCGGGCTCGTTTAGAACGCGAACCAATCGCGTAGCCGGCGCGAGCAGAAGTCCCAGCAACTGCGAAAGCAAAACCTCGCGCGACGGCAATTCCGCCAGCGCCTCGACATCCGAAGTCGACAGCACCGCCTTGTCGACGACACCGATCTTCAGCGTCGCGATCTTAAACTCCGCCGCGAACAACTTCAGAATCTTCGCAACCGGTGCGACATCGTTTTCTCCCATTACGATCGCCGTTTGCCCGGTCAATTTGTCCCCGACGTCGGGCATGCCGGAATCGGCCATGGCGCGTTTCAAAAAACTGTTTTTCACCACTCGCACTTCCGCGCCCGCCGGAGCGAGCCGGTTCCGCAGCTCACCAAACTGATCCACCTTCATCCGCTGGTAATCGGTCACCAGCAAGAACGGTGAGCGGTTGAACTTCTCCGAAAGATCTGAAACGATTGACGCTTTTTCTGGTCTCATGGCGATTGGCTCCCGTTAGAAAGTTAAATACGGGGATGGATCGACGTGCACCCCGGGCGACATCGTCGCGCTCAGCGTCATCCCCTCGACGAATCGGCCTTTCGCCGTCGCCGGACGCGCCCGCACCACCGCCTCGATCACGGCCGTTCCGTTCTCGACGAGTTGGTTCTCCGCGAATGAAAATTTTCCGACCGGCACCGCCACATTGCCGTTCTTATCCAGCTTGAACTCGACCCGGCCGGCCTTCACCTCACCGACAGCCTTCGCCGTGTCTTCGGTCACCGTGCCCGTCTTCGGATTCGGCATCAGGCCGCGCGGGCCAAGCACCTTCCCGAGCTTTCGCACTTCCGCCATCGCCGCCGGCGTGGCGATCGCGACATCGAAATCCTGAAACCCTTCCTGGCATTTCTGGATCATGTCCTTGAAGCCCACGTATTCCGCGCCCGCTTCTTTTGCGGCCTTCGCCGCCGCGCCTTCCGCAAACACCAGCACGCGCACTAGTTTCCCACTCCCATGTGGCAGCGGACAGGTTCCACGAACCATTTGGTCAGACTGTTTCGGATCAACCCCGAGCCGGAACGAAACCGTCACGGTCTGGTCGAATTTCGTCGCCGGAAATTTCTTTAGGGTCGAGACCGCCTCGGAAAGATTGTAGGCCTTGGTACGATCCACCTGCTCGGCGGCCGCGCGATAACGTTTGCTGCGATTTGTTTGCATGATCTTGTGCAGTGCGAGCGTCCCGCGGTTGCGGGACTCCTGCTATTTGTGGCCGGCCACCCCGGCGCGGGACGTGGAAACTAGCGCCCGTTCGCCTCCTGTCAAAGCGAATCTTCGCGGCTCGCGACCTTCGTGCGAACCGGAGGCAATTTGCCTGTTGCCAACGCTAAAACCGACCTGCTAAACCATCGGTATGAACCGCACAAAAATTATACTCGTTACGGCTATCGTTGTTTTAGCCGGAGCCATTGGCCTCACCGCCGCCCCGGTGAATTTCAACGAAGTCTCCCTTTGGGTCCGCGCCAAAGAAACCGATAAATCTATTCTGACGGAAGTTAGCCAGCGCAAACTCTCCAAGGCCCTGACGCCAGCGCAGGAGTCCACCTTGAAATCCCAGGGTGCCAGCGACTCGCTAGTCCAATCACTCCGCAATTCCGCGCTCGTTGCCTCTTCCACCGAGGTTGCCGCGACCGACACCAAAGCGCCTGCGCCCAAAACCGCCCCTCGACCTGAATCCGAAGCCGATTCAGCCGCTGATCATCTTCAAGTCTTCGACGTTACCGCCGGCCATCCCATCAATCTCAGCCAATGGGGCGGCCCCGATTACGAATTCGCATTTAACATTTACCGATACGCCGGCGAAAACATCATCGAGCCCGTGCTCGTCGATACCGTCCGCACCTACACCGATGTGAGCCATTACGTCGGCGTCCTCGGCACCGGTCCGCGGACCAACGTGCCTCATTTCCGCAGCAACTGCAGACTGATCCCTTATCTCAACGGCGACCTGAAAGACGATTCCCATATGATCGGCGATTACATCGCCGTCTCATCGCACTCCGCCTCCCGCGGAATGTCGATCGATCGCAAACACCCAGTCGTTATTCCAGGCGTGCCCTACACGTTGTTCCCGATCTACGGCGTGGGAAGCACGGCGCTCTTTTACGTTGGCCACACCAGCGACACCGTGAAACTTGCCGTCGCAACGGCCCGCTGACCGGTTCGACAGACCTACGGTTTCGCGCTGTCCTTCACGATCTTGCCTTCCTTCATCACGAAGGAAATGCGTTCGGTCGCGGTGATGTCTGTCGTGGGGTCACCGGGCATGGCGACGATGTCGGCGAGCATCCCTTTCTCGAGGGTCCCGACTTTGGCGGAGATGCCTAACAAGTCGGCATCGGCGGAAGTGCCAGCCCGGAGCGCTTCCATCGGCGCCATCCCGAGATCGACCATGAGCTTGAATTCCTTCGCGTTCTGACCGTGCGGATAAACGGCGGCATCGGTGCCGAGTCCGATCTTCACGCCGATCTTGACCGCATTGCGGAACATTTCCGACCGGGCGGTTCCCGCGGCTTTGGCCTTGGCCTGCAACGCGGGAGGGTAAGCTTCCATCTTGGAGAAAATATATTCGGTGGCCATTAAAGTCGGCACGAGATAGGTCCCTTTGGTTTTCATGAGCTGGAGAGTTTCCGGTTTCAGAAACGAGCCGTGCTCGATGGAATCGACGCCCGCTTCGATTGCTTCCTTCGCCGCCTGATCGCCGTGGCAGTGCACGGCGAGCTTCTTGCGCAGACGGTGCGTCTCATCGACCAACGCGGCCATCTCCGCAGGCGTAAACTGCGGCGTGTCCACTTCGTCAGTCAAAGACAGGACCCCGCCCGAAACCGCCGCCTTGATTACGTCCGCGCCGTTCTTAATCTGAAAACGCACCGCTTTGCGGATCGCATCCGGGCCGTCGGCGATGCCTTCGGCGTAATCAGGTTCGTGGCCGAAGAGAAAATCACGGAACCCCGCCGTGCCGTCGAAATGACCCCCAGTCGCACCGATGCCATAAGTCGCGACGAGCATGCGCGGCCCGACGAAAACACCCTTAGCGATCGCATTGCGCAGCGCGACATCGACGAAATCATGGCTTCCTTCAAAACGGCTGCCCAGGTCGCGGACGGTGGTGAAGCCGGCTTCAATGGTCACGCGCGCGTTTGGAATGGTCAGGAAAGCGAGCTCGGAAACATTGGTATCGAGAAGTTTTAAGCGGCGCTCATTAAAGTTGCCCGTGAAATCGAAGGTGAGATGCGTGTGCGCATCCATGAAACCAGGCGAAAGCGTTGAGTCCCCGAGATCGATGACTTGCGCACCTTGCGGAATCGGCAGGTTACTCCCGGCATCGACGATCTTGTCGCCTTGCACGATCACCACGCCATTCGTCACCAGCGCTTTCGACTTGCCGTCGAACAGACGGGCTGCTTTCAGGGCGATGACGCTACCAGCGGGATCGGCGGCGCGTGCGGAAATACAGAGCGCACAGAGAACGAAGAGGAAACGGAAGAGGCAGAGAGGTGGTTGCTTCATGGCTTCGAATATGAAATTCGGCAGGATAAAGCAAGGCGGCGCGACGAAACTCGATTTTGCTTTCAGGAGTGCAGTCAGTCCTGAACACTTCAAACATGCAAATGAAGGGCATTGCGCTGATGCTCGTTGGGCTCGGGTCGTTTTGTAGCGCCTTCGCTCAAACAAAACCGGAACTTGCCAAAACTGAGCCGCTCGAAAAGCTCGCGGATGATTTCTGGAATTGGCGGGCGAAATACGCGCCGTTCACGGGCGACGATGTAAATCGGATTGAGCGGCCGGGCGGCACGCGCGATTGGTCGCGGACCGCGATCGAACGGCGCAGCAAAGAGCTCACCGAATTCGAAGCGCGCTGGAAAAAAATCGATTCTGGGGAATGGCCGATCCCACGGAAGGTCGATTATCGTCTAATCGGTTCCGCCTTGGCGCGGGTGGAATGGGAGCTGGACGTCAACCCGCGCTGGAAACGCGACCCGACCTTCTACATTGAACAGACGCTCACGCCGGTGCTGGAAGCGTTGACTGTCCCGGGGCCATACGACTCAGCGCGGAGCCGCGAGATTCTCACCCGCATCGAAAACATTCCCGGGATTTTGCAGCAGGGAGAAGCGAACCTGGCCAGGCCGCCGGCGCCCTTCGCAGCCGTCGCCCTCCAAGCCCTGGAAGGTGTGCGAGACCGTTTGCGCACCATGGGTGTTTCCCTGCGACCGGCGACCACCCTCAATGAAAAAGAATTAAACGAGGCGACCAGCCGAGCCGCGGATGCGCTCGAACATTTTCGGGCGCGGCTCCAGGAACGGCTGCCTTCCCTTCCGAAGGAAACCGCGCTCGGTCGCGATGCCTATGTTTTCTTTCTCCAATATGTCGCTCTGGCTCCCTACGTGCCCGAGGAACTGCTCGCGATGGGACGTCAGGAATGGAATCGCGCGGTCGCCTTTGAAACTTATGAGAAGGAGCGCAATCGCGACGTGCCGCCGCTTTCGTTGGCGAAAGATACCGAGAGTTGGATCAAGGACAGCACGGCGAAAGAATTGTCGATCCGCGAGTTCCTGGACAAACACGGCATCCTTACCGTGCCGGATTGGATTCAGCATTACACCCTGCGACCGATGCCGGAATATTTGCACGCGCTCGAAGGCTTTGGCGAAACGGATGACTTCACCTCCGCCTCGCGGTTGAAAGAGAACTGCGTCCGCTACACCAATCCGCCGTCACCGAACCTCGGCTATTTCTGGCGCGCGACCGCGCAGGATCCGCGGCCGATCATTGTTCACGAAGGAATCCCTGGCCATTACTTCCAGCTTTGTCTTTCCTGGAAACACGAGGACCCGATCCGGCGTCATTACTACGACTCCGGCGCCAACGAAGGCATCGGCTTTTACGCCGAGGAGATGATGTTACAGGCCGGGCTGTTCGACGACAGCCCTCATACTCGCGAAATCATTTACAACTTCATGCGTCTGCGCGCGCTCCGCGTGGAAGTGGACGTGCGCCTCGCGCTCGGCGAATTCACCCTCGAACAAGCCGCGAAATATCTCGAAGAAAAAGTCCCGATGGACCCGGGGACCGCGCGCCAGGAAGCGACCGCGTTCTCAACCGCCCCAGGCCAGGCCATCACCTACCAAATCGGCAAACTCCAAATCGCCAAATTCCTCTCGGAAGCGCGAATGCAACAGGCCGACAAATTCAGCCTCCGCGCCTTCCACGACTTTCTCTGGAAAAACGGCAACGTCCCGATCGCCTTGCAGAAGTGGGAATATCTAGGAGCGGCCGGCCAGTGATTCCGATGTGACGTCGCCAAATTCCCGCCGGCCCGCGGGCGATTGCAGCACCATGAATGTGGCGATTCCCAACAGAGTCCCCCACGGAATGAGAGCGCAATTAAAGCCCGCCATAATAAAGATGAAGAGGCGATGAGTGCGGTTTTGCACGCAGCGGCCAGCATAAATGGTTAACGCCCCAAAACTCCAGCCCAGCAAAATGATGAAGCC
Source organism: Verrucomicrobiota bacterium (assembly GCA_030775765.1). Taxonomy (GTDB): domain Bacteria; phylum Verrucomicrobiota; class Verrucomicrobiia; order Chthoniobacterales; family UBA10450; genus AV80. Next base: position 7,215 of record JALYIN010000406.1, on the reverse strand, counting down.
GATTACGGCAGCGAAGATTCGGAACATAACGACAGGAGGTCCCGGGTTCACCGGCCTTCGGCGAAGGCGATGGTGAGACCGACAGCGACTGAGCAGTCGTTGCGGATTTCGGGGACGGATTCCACGCCGACTCAGGCATGAAAGAAAATCCGAGAAACATGAAGAAGTGGAGGAGGAAAAACGAGATGATTACGGCGCCGACCGCACCCTTCACGTAAAAGCCGATGGCGAGCAAGCGCAGCCGCTCGCGGACGATGATTTGCTCTTCCGTTTCGGAAAGAGCCGGGGGCGACATAGGGCCTAACGAGTCGTTAATCGACGATCTCGAGGCCCATCTGGCGGGCGGTCCCGGCGATGACGCGGAAACCGGCTTCTTCGGTGCGCGAGTTCAGGTCTTTGCCTTTGATCTTCACGATCTCCATGACCTGTTTCCGCGTGACTTTGCCGACTTTCGTTTTGTTCGGTTCCTTCGAGCCGGCGGCGATGTTCGCGGCCTTCTTCAACAGGACCGCGGCGGGCGGGCTCTTGGTGATGAAAGTAAACGATTTGTCTTTAAAAACGGTGATGACCACGGGGAGGATGTCGCCGGCCTGCTTTTGGGTGGCGGCGTTAAATTCCTTGCAGAACGCCATGATGTTGACGCCGCGCGGGCCCAGCGCGGTGCCGACGGGCGGCGCGGGATTGGCCTGGCCGGCCGGGATCTGCAATTTGATGTGAGCGATGATTTCCTTTGCCATAAAATTTTATCCCCTCTCCACCTGCCAGTATTCGAGTTCCACCGGCGTGGCGCGGCCGAAGATGGTGACGGAGACGCGGAGCTTGCCGCGGTCCGGATCGATTTCCTCGACGATGCCGTTCTGGTTCTGGAACGGGCCATCGGCCACTTTCACGGTCTCGCCGACTTCGAAGCTGACTTTCGGTTTTACCTTCTCTTCGCGTTCCAGCATCTGGGCGAGCATGTTGTCGACTTCCGCCTGCCGCATCGGGATTGGTTTGTCTTTCGTGCCGGCAAAGCCGATGACGCCCGTGGTTTCGCGAATAAAATACCAGGTCCGGCCGACGAGCTGATTGTTCTCATCGAGCAGGTGCATGTTGACGATGAGATAGCCGGGGAAAAATTTCCGGGTCGTCTCGCTTTTCTTGCCGCGCTTGATTTCCGAGACGCGTTCCGTCGGGACAAGGACTTTGAAAATCACGTCGCTCATCTCCTCGGTTTTGACGCGCTTCTCGATGTTGTCGCGCACCTTGTTCTCCTGGCCGGAGAGCACGTGAACGACGAACCACTGATCTTTGGGAGCGAGGACGGAAGCCATATCAGTGCATCCGGGTGAAGTAATGGATAAAATTGATGATTACAAAATCGAAAAGCGCCACGTAACCGCCGAGCAGAAGCATCGCGATGATGACGACAATCGTGGAATCGGTCAGCTCCTTGTAACGGCGGATGCCCTTGTCTTTCGCTTCCCAGGGCCACGACGCTTTCTGCAGCTCGGCGCGAACTTCGCTGAAAAAGTTTCTCGTTTTCGTGATCATGGGACGTTGCAAAAAACCAGGTCAGGAGGGACTCGAACCCCCAACCGACGGTTTTGGAGACCGCTACTCTACCAATTGAGCTACTGACCTAATAATCTTCGCTTCCTCTTAATCTTCCTCCGTCCGCCAACTTCCTTCAAGTCGGCAGACTCAGAGGAAAGGAAGAGGAAGAAATGTTAGTCCAGAATCTCCGCTACACGACCGGCGCCGACGGTTTTGCCGCCTTCGCGAATCGCGAACCGGATGGTCTTCTCCATCGCGATCGGGGTGATCAATTCCACTTCGACTGAGACGTTGTCGCCCGGCATGACCATTTCCACGCCCTCGGCGAGCTTCACGGTCCCGGTTACGTCCGTCGTGCGGAAATAAAATTGCGGCCGGTAGTTGGTGAAGAACGGCGTGTGACGGCCGCCTTCCTCTTTGCTCAGCACGTAAACTTCCGCCTTGAATTTCTTGTGCGGCTTGATGCTGCCGGGCTTGGCGATGACCTGCCCGCGCATGACGTCTTCCTTCTTCACGCCGCGGAGGAGCACTCCGACGTTGTCGCCGGCGCGCGCTTCGTCGAGAAGCTTGCGGAACATTTCAATGTCGGTCGCGGTCGTCTTCATCGTGTCCTTGAGACCGACGATTTCGACTTCCTCCATCTTCTTGAGAATGCCGCGCTCGACACGACCGGTCGCGACGGTGCCGCGGCCTTCAATGTTGAACACGTCTTCGACCGGCATCAGGAAGGGCAGGTCGATCGGGCGTTCCGGGACGGGGATATAATCATCGACCGCCGCAATCAGATCGAGAATGCACTTGGCGTCCGGGCTCGCAGGGTCGCCAGCGGCGAGCGCTTTGCTGGCGCTGCCTTTGACGATCGGAATTTTGTCTCCGGGAAATTCGTATTGGGTGAGCAGATCGCGGACTTCCATCTCGACGAGGTCGAGCAGCTCGGGATCGTCCACCATGTCGGTCTTGTTCAGGAATACGACGATGGCCGGGACGCCTACCTGGCGCGCGAGCAGAATATGCTCACGGGTCTGGGGCATCGGCCCGTCCGCCGCCGAAACGACGAGGATGGCGCCGTCCATCTGGGCAGCGCCGGTGATCATGTTCTTGACGTAGTCAGCATGGCCGGGGCAATCGACGTGGGCGTAGTGGCGCTTGGCGCTCTGGTATTCCACGTGAGCGGTGTTGATGGTGATGCCGCGCTCTTTTTCTTCGGGCGCGTTATCGATCGAATCGTAAGCGCGCGCCTCAGCCTGGCCGGTTTTTGAGAGCACGGTGGTGATCGCGGCGGTGAGAGTGGTCTTGCCGTGATCGACGTGCCCGATTGTGCCGACGTTAACGTGCGGCTTGTCGCGTTTAAATGCTTCCTTAGCCATCTGATTTTTCCTCTTTTAAAACTAACTGCGTCTATTTGGGTTTCCTGGCCGGTCGCGAGCCCACTGCTGGAGCCCATGATCGGGATTGAACCGATGACCTCGTCCTTACCAAGGACGTGCTCTACCAACTGAGCTACATGGGCCGCTCCCTCTCATTGCTCGCTCACTCCGCCGAAGCGGCGCGAACCGGTTGCTCCCTCAGGGTGAGAAGTAAAAGTCCCAGAGTCGTCAAACTTTCTGAACGACCATGGGACCCGCGTTCCGTTCTCCGAAAAAGCGTCGGCAAGCTAGCAGCGGGCTCGGGGGTGTCAAAGAGATTTGTCGCGAACGCGACTCTCAGTACTCGCGGCCTTTTCGCTTCACGATCAACAGGACGATGACAATGAGAACCAACAGGGCCCCGGCCCCGATCCCGATCTTCACCCGCGGATCCATCGGCTCGGCAGGAGGCACGGGTGTCGGCGGAGGGGCCGTCGCCTGCATGACCGGTTTGGGTGTGGTCATTTTTGCCCGGACATGCTGCAGGTTTTGCGCGATGTCCGGATCATCCGGCTTCAGTTTCTGGGCTGCCTCCAAATCCGGCACTGCCTTGGCAAACTGACTCAACGAATAATAGGTATCTGCCCGCTTGCGCAGGGCCATGGCGTTGGTCGGGTCCTTGTTGATCGCAACGGTATAATCGGCGATCGCTTCGTCCCATTTTCGGAGGTTGTGATAAACCTGGCCGCGCCGTTCATAGGCGACCATATCGTTTGGATTCAGCTCGATTGCCTTCGTCAGGTCGGTGAGAGCCGTGTCGAATTGGTTCTGGCCCAACTCCGTCCGGCCCCGCTCGAAATATCCCAGCGCATTCTTCGGGCCGAGCTCGATGGCTTTCGTGAAATCGGCCATCGCCTCTGGAATTTTTCCGGCGGTGCGATAGACGAGACCGCGATCGACGTAGAGACGGACGTCGACGGGGTTGAGCTCGATCGCCTTTGTATACTCCATGATTGCCTCATCATATTTCGCGGCTTGGGCGAGTTCGTGTCCCTTGTTGCCGTGCGCGGCGGCGGCGGCGGGGTCGGCCCCGCAGGTCCAACGGGCCGTCGCAAAAAACAGGGTCGCGGCCAGGAACGTGAGTGAATTCTTCGCGATGTTCATAATGATCCTTCGGATAAGGTGAGCTGCGGGGCCGCCTTTTTAGACAACGGCCAACGTTACGAAAAGCATAATCGCTTCGGCGGTACAACGTGCGCTGTCCTCTGCACCAGATTCTCCTGACACAGCGAATTCTAAACCGGAGGATTTGCGGGCTCAGTGCGGCGACGCCGCGGCCGGCGGCGCCACGGGAGGCGCCTTCGCCGGGGATGTTGCCGGAGCCGGCGGCGCGGGCGCCGGGGAAGCATTCGCGCGCGTCTCGAGCGCCTTTAACCGGCTTTGGGCGTCCACGTCGTCCGGTTTGATCTTCAGGATTGCCTTGAAATCCTCGGCCGCTTTCACGCTATCGCCAGCCATGATATGCGCCTGCGCCCGGCGCCGATATCCGTCCGGATCCTTTGGATCGGTCGCAATCGCTTTCGTGTAATCGGCGATGGCTTCCTTGAATTGTTTCAGGCTGCGATGGGCAAACGCGCGCCGTTCCCAGGCACCGCCATCTTCCGGCACTCTTTGCACGACCAGGGTGTAATCGTCGATCGCCTTTTGCCATTCGCTTTTCGAAATGTAAACGAACCCGCGAAAGCGCCGCGCGTTCGCATCGTTCGGGGCGATCTGAATCGCCTTGTCAAAATCCGCCAGCGCGTTATCGAGCTGTTTCTGCTGGAGGAGCACTTCGCCACGGCCGATGTAAGCGGCTGTATTCTTGGGGTCCATCTCGATTGCCTTCGAGTAATCATTGAACGCTTCGGTGAACTTGTTCAGACCGCGATAAGCCGTGGCGCGATTAAAATAATTCTTCGCGTCCTGCGGCTCCGCCTCGATCGACTTAGTAAATTCTTCGACCGCCTTGTCGTATTCTTTTTTCTTGGCGAACTCGACGCCTTTCGCGGAATGGCCGCCCGGATCCTTGGGATTCGGCTTTGTATTCGCCTGCGCCTGGGGCGCCGGCCCGCGCTTTTTGGCTGCAAACAAATTTTCTCCTGGATACGCGATGAGCGCGATCGCGAGGCTGGCCACAGTCCCGATTCTGTAAGTATTCATGATTTGTGTTCCGTCTATTAGAGGGAGCCGCAAAACGATTGCAAGCCAGCGCTAGTCTGTTTCGAATAGACCTGCGCTTATCCTGAAAAGCATCCTAATGACAACACGGGGCAGAAACACATTTTCCGGCGGCCACCTCGCCATCCTCGCCACGGTCGTCATCTGGTCGACCCCTTCGCTTTTTCAATTCTATCTGATCCGCTATTACGAGCCCTGGTCCCAGAATTTTTACCGCTATTTCGTCGCGTTTCTGGCGGTCCTGCCGTTTGTGCTGCTGCGTTTTCGCCGCGACGGCCTGCAATTGGACCGGACCGTTTTTTTGGCCTGCCTCATCCCGTCTCTGCCCAACGTCATTCATCAAATCACGCAGACCGTGGCGCTCTATCACATCGGTCCCGGGGTGTACGCCATTTTTGGGCGCTCCTCGGTTATCTTCACCGCCCTGCTCGCTCTCATTTTTTTTCCCGAAGAGCGAGGGATCATCCGCCAGTGGCAGTTCCAACTCGGAACCGCGCTCGGGCTTGTCGGCGCGGTTGGCGTCGTTTGTTTCCAGGAAGGATGGCGGGCCGGCCACGTTCCGCTGGGCGGCTTCGCCATTGCGTTTATTGCGAGCTTTTGTTGGGCACTCTACAGCGTGCTGGTGAAACGGCCCTCGGCGCGGCTCGGACCGATCCGCAGCTTTGGGGTGATCAGTTTCATTACGTCGCTGCTGCTGTTGCCGCTCACCGTGGCCTTCGGGAAAATCGACACGCCGCTCCGAGTCGATGCCGGCGTGAACCTGATCCTGATCGTGTCGGCGGTGACCTGTATCAGCCTCGCCCACGTTTTGTATTACGTGGCCATCCGTAAAGTAGGTGTGGCCCTTTCGCAGACGCTCCAGCTCATTTGTCCCGCCGGGGCGTTGGGACTCTCCGCCTTTTTTTCCGGGGAGCGCCTTACTGCGGCACAGCTCTGGAGCGCGGGATTATTACTTTTCGGCGCCTACCTTGCCATGCGGGTAAAACCGCCAGCCGATCCTTCCGCGCTGGAAGAAGTTTGAGGGAGGCAAAACGCTTTCCGCGCCAGATCGGACGCGAGCTGCTCCGCGCTGTACCAATTTTCCAGGCAGCGTTTGTCGAAGAGATCGGCATTAGTTCGCTTGAACTCGGACCAACTTTGCGGGCCGCCGCGGGCGCGGCGCTCGTTGATCAAGGCGAGGAACGCCACCGTGATCGTTTCGTGGTAAACCTGCGGCCGGCCGGCCTTCGCGGCCAGCGACTGCAAGCCGCCTGAGAATCGCATCACGGCTTCACCAAACGGATAGCGCGCCAGCATCTCGTATCCGAGGCGGAGATGCTCGGCATGCGGCAACTTCGCGGGATCGAGCGCGCCCCTTTCGAATGTCCGCAGCTCTTCTGTGGCCGCCCGCGCGTCAACGCCTGGCACCGCGCACCTCCACCAGTTGATGGCTGTCCTTCGCAGTCAACGCCAGGCCGTGGACCGTTTTGAACCGTTTCACGTGCGCGAGGGTTTCCGCCGAGAAAGGCGCCTTGCCCTCGAGCGCATGCAGGGTGATCCCTTCGAGCAGATCGCCGAGCGAAAGATCGAGATAATCGGCCAGGCCGCGCAAAACTTTCACGAGGCTCTTCTCCATCCGGGCGCCAATCTGGACGCGCTCCACGCGCTTGGGGGCGGTTATGGTGGTTTTCATGTTACCATGTTACCAATGTCACGATTTAACGCAAGAACCGAATCTGTTCTCGGGCAACCGATCCGGTTGCCCGACCTGAACCCAGGCAGGCGATGCGCCTGCCCTCCAATTACCCTTCGCGCGGCTTCAGCGATTGCGCTTTGCGCGCCATCTCGATGAACCCGGCGCGGTATCCGGCCATGTCCCGGCCTTTGCCTTCCTGCGCCCACTCGATCACCGCGCCAAAAGTCGCCTTCCCTCTATACTGGGAATCGCGCAGCAGCATCCCGAACTGCGCCACCGCGGCCGCGAACTTCAGGTCCGGCGTGGCGTTCTCAAACTTCGAGCCGTTGTCGGTAAACGAGCGCTCAGTCAACTCGCTCGTTTCGCCATCCGGTGTTTTGTGCCGCAGTTTCCCCGTCCCCGTCTCGGACAAGGCCTTCAAATCTGTCGCACCAATTG
>JALYIN010000405.1 GCA_030775765.1 Verrucomicrobiota bacterium | reverse complement strand
GGGGATTATCGCGTCATCTTCATCGCCTTCTCGTAGGCAATGAGCAGCCGCGTCCGGAAATGGTCCCAGGTGAAATTGTCCACGACGCGCTTGCGCGCCGCTCCGCTCATCCGCTCGACCGTTTCCGGATGCCGATACAGTTCCAGGATCGCCGCCGCCAGCTCGCCCACGTTCCCCGGCTGAATGATGATTCCTTCGACGCCGTTGTTGACGACGTCGCCCGCTTCCCGCGTGGTGATTTGCGGCAGCCCGCAAGCGGCGGCTTCGTACACCACCTTAGCGCTCCCTTCGCATTGCGACGGGAACACGTGCACCGTTCCCTGGCTCAGATAATTCTCCACGTCGCGCTTGAAGCCGACAACCTTGATATTATCCCGCCAATATTTTTTCAGGTGGGGCCTGGCTTCATCATGGACGGAGCCTACCAGCCAAAGCTCCGCGTCCTTCAGGTCCAGCCGGTGCCACGCCTCCAGCAAATGATGGATCCCTTTTCGCTCGATGAGCGCGCCTGAAAATACCGCCCGGAAAATCGGCGGGCGCGGGCCCGGTTTGAAGCGCTCCACGTCCACGCCCCGTGGCAGATAATAAAGCTTATCTTCCGGGAAACCCTGGACCCGGAAAGTGTCGGCCGCTTTTTGGGAAAGGACGAAAAGCAAGTCCGCCAGATCGTACTCTTCAATGAAGCGTTCCCGGGTCTGGAGCAGGTTCTCCTTCCAGGTTTTCGGCGTTTCGGACGGTGCGAGCGGCAGGCGATCGCCAACTTTTCCCCGGTCGCGATGCCACGTTGGGATCTCGACAATCGACGGGATGCCCATCTTTTTCGCGACGCGTAACGATTGCAGGCAATCGCCTGACCAACTGTGGAAAAGATCGTAGCGTCCGGTCGCCAGATGCCGCGACGCGATCCAGTCGAGATACTTCTTTTTCGCGCCGTAGTAATACGGGCGGTCGAGAAACGAAATCAGCCGGACCGGATGCCAGCGGAGCGAGTAGATAAGGCGCGAGGGAATTTCACTTTGCCGATTGTCGTACGCGATCGCGCGGCCGAGAAAACCACCGCGATGCGACGCGCGCAGCGTCTCGAACGCATCCGTGTCCAATCCGGAACCGCCGATGCGGGCGAAGATCGAGTAGAGCAAATGCTGCGGCAGCGCCCCCTCTTCACGAGGTGCAGAGTGCAAAACAGGAGGGGCGTTTAGAGTTTCACCCACCATCGGCTAACAAGTATTGTGGCGTTCGCAGCCAAGTAAAGTTCCCATCTGATGCTACCCGACCAACTTACCATAGGAATTGTCCGGCGCGGCTTTTCTTCGAGTGGCGGCGCGGAGTCTTACCTGAAAAGGCTGGCGAAGGGGGTCGCTGAGGCGGGCCATCCCGTTTCGCTTTTCACGTCGGCGGAATGGCCGGTGGAGGAATGGCACTTCGGGCCGGTGGTGCGCCTCAGCGCAACAGATCCGATCCGGTTCGCCAATGAGTTGGAAAAAGTATCGCGCGCGAACTGCGATGTTTTGCTCAGCCTGGAGCGGGTCTGGCGCTGCGATGTTTATCGCGCCGGAGATGGAGTGCATCGCGCCTGGCTCGACCGGCGCAAAGAGATCGCGGGGCCCTTGCAAAAGCTCAGCCGGCTGCTCAACCGCAAGCATTCCGCCACGCTTTCCCTCGAGGAATCGCTCTTTGCCAATGCCGGCGCCCGGCGCGTCATCGCCAATTCGCGGATGGTGAAAGAGGAGATCATCCGCGTCTACGAATATCCCGGGGACAAGATTGACGTCGTCTACAACGGGCTCCCGCTCGAAAGTATGCGACGCGACGAATTGGATTGGGCGAGAACGCGTAATGCGTACGGACTGGGCCACGACGACATCGTGGTTCTTTTTGCGGGCTCCGGGTGGGAGCGTAAAGGATTGCGCTTCGCCATCGACGCGGTGGAACGTCAGAATCCGCAAACGAAATTCCTCGTCGCCGGCCGGGGCGAAGCGCAAAAATTTTTTTCGCCGCGTGTCCAATTCCTCGGGGTCGTTCGGGAAATGCCGTCGCTGTATCACGCCGCCGATATATTTCTGCTCCCGACCCTCTATGATCCTTTCTCGAACGCCTGCCTGGAGGCGCTCGCCGCGGGCCGGCCGGTCATTACCACCCGTGCCAATGGTTTCTCCGAGATCATGGAGAACGGCCGCCATGGCACGATCGTGGAAGATGCGCGCGACATTGATGCGCTCGATGCCGCCCTCCAGTTCTGGTCCGACCCGGCTCGGCGCGCGCAGGCGCGGCTCGAAAATCTCGCGCTCGCCGCGCAGTTCGATATTTCCGCAAACGTCGCGAAGACGTTGCAGATTCTAGCCGGCGTCGCAGCCGTCAGACCGCCGCCAGGGCCGCGTCGACGTGAGGAAAAATGATGAACACCTGGTCGAGGCGCGCGATTTCAAAAATCGGCCGGACGTTATCCTGCAATCCCGCCAGGATAAATTTCCCGCCGTACGCCTCGACGTTCTGCATTCCCTCGATCAGGACCGCCAGGCCCGAGCTGTCGATGTAACTGACCGCGGAAAGATCCACCACGATCCGGGCCGGCTGTTGTTCGATCATGGCGCCCAGCGCTGCCGCCACCCGCGGCGACACGTGCAGGTCGATTTCGCCTTCCAGCGGCAAGACATTCGAGGCGTCGGGCAAAGTCATACGGTTTAAGGATCGGAAACGGTCGTTGTCCCGGCCGTGATCGATCGATCGATCACCAGCCAAGCTTCTTCTTCACTTCGTCCACATTCGCCAGATCATCAAAGAGAAAGTCGGGCTGGTGTTCGGCCAATTGCTCCCGCGACCACGGGCCGGTCGCGACCGCGATGGTGCGTGCGCGGAACGTTTTTCCGCACGCGATATCGTGGCCGGTGTCGCCGATAACGTCGATCTGAGCGGGCGCAAAATCGATACCGGTCTTCTCCCACGCACGGGAGAGGGCAAAGGCGCCGAGTTCGTTGCGATCGTGATGATCGTCGGCGAATGCGCCAAACGCGAAGAACTGCCACAGACCGTAATGCTCGAGCTTTAGCCTGGCGCCGCGCTCCAGATTGCCGGTGAGAAGTCCCAAGGTGATCTCAGGCTTTTTCGCGGCGTCCTCGAGTAATTCCAGAACTCCAGGCAGTACCCGGCCCTTTCCGCGCGGGACTTCCTCCGCCAGAAGATCGAGATAAAGGTCGAGAAACGAGTGGATGCTCGTGTCGTTCACGGGCGCGCCATACTTCGAGAGGATCTGGCGGCCGATGCCCAGATCGGTCCGTCCCGCGATTTCCACGCCGTCCAGATCTCCACCCTCGAATCGCGCCGCCGTCGCGCGCGCGATGGCGCGTTGCCCGGCCGCGCCCGTGCTGATGAGCGTGCCATCAATGTCCCAAAGCAAAAGGCGTTTTCCCGGCATAAATGAAGCGCACACGCTAGGCAGAAATAGGCGATCGCAAATTCGAATTTCTCTTTTGCTTGTCGAACCGGCCGCGCCCGGCAAAGTTCCCGGATGCCAGGAGCTACTTCCGTCAAAGCTGCGCTCGCCAGTGCCGGGCCGATCGCGCGCGTCCAGGTCCAGGGCTGGGTGCGGACGCGGCGGGACTCCAAGGATTTCTCATTCATCGAGCTGAACGACGGCTCGTGCCTGCGCAACCTCCAGGTCATCGCGAAAAACACGCTAACGAATTACGACGCGGTTCAGCATCTCATCACCGGCGCGTCGGTCATCGTGCGCGGCGGGCTGGTGGCGTCGCAGGGAAAAGGCCAGAGCTGGGAAGTGGTCGCCGAGGAAATTGAAATTGTCGGCGCGTCGGACGAGACGTATCCGCTCCAGAAAAAAGGGCACACGCCGGAATTCCTGCGGGAGATCGCGCATCTCCGGCCACGCTCGAATTTGTTCGGCGCGGTTTTTCGCGTCCGCAGCCGGCTCGCCTACGCCATTCACCAATTTTTCCAGGAGCGCGGTTTCGTATATGTCCACACGCCGATCATCACCGGCAGCGATTGCGAGGGAGCGGGCGAGTTATTCCGCGTCACTGCGATTGATCCGGCGAGCCCGCCCCGGCGAGCGGATGGCGCCGTGGATTACGCGCAGGATTTTTTTGCGCGTTCGACTTACCTCACCGTGAGCGGGCAACTGGAAGGTGAAGCGTTCGCCTGCGCGCTCTCCAAAATTTATACCTTCGGCCCGACCTTCCGCGCGGAGAACTCGAACACGTCCCGGCATGCGAACGAGTTCTGGATGATCGAGCCCGAAATGGCGTTCACCGATCTCCAGGGAAACATGGATCTCGCCGAGGAGACCGTGAAATATCTCATTCGCGACATCAAAACGAACTGCGCCGAGGACCTCGGCCTCTTCTCCAAGTTCGTGGATAAGGAATTAATGGCGCGGCTCGATTTCGTGATTGAGCGGCCGTTCCAGCGAATCACTTACACCGAAGCGGTCGAGCTCCTGGCGAAGAGTGGCGAAAAATTCGAGTTCCCGGTCGCGTATGGCGCGAACCTGCAATCGGAGCACGAGCGGTGGCTGACCGAGAAACATTTCAAATCTCCGGTCACCGTTTTCAATTACCCGAAGGAGATCAAACCGTTCTACATGCGCGTCAATGACGACGGAAAGACCGTGACCGCAATGGATGTGCTGGTTCCCGGGATCGGCGAGATCGTCGGCGGGAGCCAGCGTGAGGAACGGCTCGACGTGCTGGAGGACAACATGCGCCGGCACCAGATGGATCCGGCGGATTACAAATGGTACCTCGACCTGCGCCGTTACGGCACCGTGCCGCATTCCGGCTTCGGCCTCGGATTCGAGCGCATGCTGATGTTCGTTACCGGGGTGTTGAACATCCGCGACGTGATCCCGTTCGCGCGCACTCCGGGCAGCGCGGAGTTTTAGGAATCCGCCTTTCTCTCTTGTTTTGGTTCGCGGGAAAGTTCTAACTTCCCGAACTCAACATCCACCGGAGAGCTTCCATGACCAGAATCCGATCCTTTCTTGCCCTTGCAATCGCAGCTGCGTTCGCCACCAACCAAACCCTGTCAGCTGCGGATGATCTCGCGCCGATCAAAGCGGAGATCACGAAGCGTCACGATGAAGCGCTGAAGCGGCTCCAGGATTGGATCAAGCTGCCGTCGATCGCGGCGGAGAACCTGAACTCGGCGGAAGGCGCGGAATACATGGCAAAGCTGGCGAAGGACGCCGGTTTCCAGCAGGCGACTGTGATTCAAACGGATGGGAAGCCAGGTGTGTTTGCCACGCTGGACGCCGGCGCGGCCAAAACGGTCGGGCTTTATTTCATGTATGACGTGAAGCAGTTCGATCCGAAGGAATGGACCTCGCCGCCGCTCGATGCGCTGCTGGTCGATAAGCCCAATCTAGGAAAGGCAGTGGTCGGTCGTGGCGCGGTGAATCAGAAAGGACCGGAGGCGGCCTTTCTCGCGGCGCTGCATGCGATCAAGGGCGCTGGCAAGAAGATGCCGGTGAACCTGGTGATGGTCGCGGAGGGCGAGGAAGAAATTGGTTCGCCGCACATTGCGCAGATCGTGCACAAACCGGAAGTGCAGGCGGCGCTCGCGAAAACCGTAGGCGTGTTTATGCCGTCGACGATGCAGGACCTCGATGGCATCGTGACGGTGAGCCTCGGTGCGAAAGGCGTGGTCGAGCTGGAGCTCGTTTCGACCGGCGAGAAATGGGGCCGCGGGCCGGGGAAAGACATTCATTCGTCGCTGAAAGCGATGGTCGATAATCCGGCCTGGCACCTGGTCAAAGCGCTCAACACGCTCGTCTCAGAAGACGGCAACGAGATCGCGATCGATAATTACGCGAAGCCGCGTCCGATCAGCGACGAGGAAAAGACAATGATCCTGGACGCTTCGAAGATCCGCAGCGAAGCGCAGGCAAAAAAGCAGATGAGCGTGCAGCATTGGATAAACGACCTGCCGTGGGAGCAGGCGAACATCCGCCTGGAATCGCAGCCAACCGCGAACATCGAAGGGCTGGTCGGCGGTTACACCGGGCCGGGAGGCAAAACGGTGCTGCCGCACAAGGCAGTGGCGAAAATGGATTTCCGGTTGGTGCCCGATATGAAAGCCGCGGACGTGGTGCCGGCGATCAAGGCGCATCTGGCCAAGCGTGGTTTTGGCGACATCGAAGTGAACATGAGCGGCGGTTACGACCCGACGCAGACCGCGGCGAGCGCGCCGTTGATTCAAGCGCAGATTGCGGTCCTGAAACGCGCCGGCATCACGCCGGTCATGTGGCCGCGCAACGCCGGTTCGTATCCTGGTTTCGTGTTCACCGGCGAGCCGCTGAAGCTCGCTTCAGGGCATTTCGGTCTCGGTCACGGCAGCGGCGCGCATGCGCCGGATGAATATTACGTGATCGAGTCGGTGAACCCGAAGATCCAGGGTTACGACGGTGCCGCGATGTCGTTCGTGGAATATCTTTACGAACTGGCGAAGTAGCAGGCCCACCACAGCGGTGTCATCCCGAGTCGCGGAGACGACGAGGGACCTCACAGGCGATCTTCAGTCACACAAGACAGCGTCCACCTTGCCGTCACGCCGATCTGCGTGGCTCGCAACAGCGGACTGGGTAAGCTATCCTGCGACTGCGAGGTCCCTCGACTCCGCTTCGCTCCGCTCGGGATGACAAGGCGGCAGCAGCGCGAGTACTAAGAT
>JALYIN010000404.1 GCA_030775765.1 Verrucomicrobiota bacterium | reverse complement strand
GAAGTATTCGAGGCCATAGCAGGCCTTGTCCGGATCGGGCACCATCTCGGGCGACCAGGAACGGAAGTTCTGGATCCGGCCGACCTGCACACTCGGGTCGTGAATATAGATCCAGTTATCATCGAACATGTTTCGTTCTTTCAGGATGAGCATGACCGTGAGGAAGTCGCGGTACTTCAGGCTGGCCGCGGCTTTCCTTGCGTGCTCGGAGATCGGAGGCGTCAGGCCGCGGGCCAGTTCGCGCAGGGGCGCCGACGAGATTACGTGATCCGCTTCCAGGGACTGGAGGTTTCCCTGCTTGTCCTGGTACCGAAGCTGCCAGGTTTCCGCCGCTTCGTCGTAAACGCAGCCGGTTACCTTCGCCCCCATCTCGACCTGGCCGCCCATGGCCTGCGTCTTGGCGGCGCAAGCTTCCCACATCATGCCGGGACCTTTCCGCGGATACTTGAAAGAATTGATCAGCGTCTTGATGACCTTCGTCTTGTCCTTGGGCTGGCGCTTCGGCAAAAGCGCGTTCTTGATGGCGCTGCCTAACGAGAGGCCTTTGATCCGCTGCGCCGCCCAGTCGGCGGAGATATCCTTGCAGTTCATCCCCCAGACCTTCTCGGTATAGCTCTTGAAGAAAGTGTTAAAGAGGCGTTTGCCGAACTGGTTACTCACCCAGTCCTCGAAGTTATTCGGGTTCTTTACCGGGAAGAGCTTCGCCCTCAGCCAGGAGAGCACGCACAGGATGGAGTTGAAAACGCCCAGCTTCCGCAGCGCTTCGAATGCCTTGAGCGGATAAGCGAAAAATTTGCCGCCGTAAAAAATGCGGGAGGAACGCGGACGATCCAGCATGTCGTCAGGCAGGATCTCCATCCAGAAATCTTCGACCGCTTTCGATTTCGAGAAGAACCTGTGCCCGCCGATATCGAAATGAAAACCTTTATAGGTCGCCGTGCGGGAAATGCCGCCCACATAGACCGGATCGGCCTCCAGGACGGTGACGGGCACGTTGTTTTTGGAAAGAAGATACGCCGCCGTCAATCCGGCCGGTCCCGCCCCTATGATCGCTACATTCGTTTTCATTCGTTGTTAAGCCACCCAGTTGCCCCTCGTAAAATTCCACACGTACCACCCCTGCACGCTGAGCCCAGCCGCGCTGAGCAACGCGATGGCCGCCATGCCACTCGCGCGCACCCACAGTCGCGGGGCCGGTAATTGATGCAAAAAATGGATAATTGCCAGCACGATTAACGCGTGGACGCAAAATTCGTAACGGAGCATGCTTTCCATCTCCACCGAGGCGACGCCGCTGACCGAGATGTAATAAATGACCGCGGCGCAGAAATAAAAGCCGGCACGCGTGGCCCCGGCGAACCGGCGGCGGACGATTGGAAGCAACTCGCAGAGAAAAACCGCGAGCAAGAGCACTCCGCCCAGCGTCATAGTCATCTGGCTCGCTGCGGTGGGATTCTTGAGCGCGGGAAAGAGCCAGCGATAACTGGATGGCCTGAACACCGCCAGATAATCGGGCATGATCGCCCAGCCGGATTGCTGTGTGAGCATGTACATATCCCAACGCCCCCAGCGCAGGAGGCAATACAAAAAGAACAGGCCCGCCCCGAGGGTGGCCCCCATCATGACCAGGATCGAAGCGCCATAACGCCGGAACCACGACCGCACGTCGAAGAGGCCGGCCCAGCCACCCCTGAACCATGCCTGAACCACCGGGTAACCCGCGCACGGAATTCCGACGATCCGTGTCGCCGACATGAGAGAACCGTGAAGCACGGCCAGGGCCTTCGCTCCCTTCCCCTCAGCCGTGCTCCAGAACATAAATCCAAGAAGTCCCATCATGAAGAGTGACTCGGAATATCCGGCGACCAGAAAGAATGCCGCAGGATGTGCGAGGATCGACAACGCGCCAAAAAACTGGAGGAGCGGCGAAATGTTCCAGCGCTCGCAGAAGAGAAAAAAATAACTCCAGAACCCCCACGCCGCCGCCTGGGCCGTGACCAGGAGCGCGTTGTAAATGCTCAGGTGCAACCCGTAATGGAGAAGCGCGGCGAGCGCCGGATACGCGGGGAAAAACGCCACGTTCGACACTTCCATCATTTTGTGGCTGACGGGCGGCACCGTGGTGGCGTAGCCGCGGTCGACAATGTTCGCGAACCAATAGCTATCGTGCTGGATTAGCGTGTTGTAGCGATAGGAAAGCGGACCTTCCGGCGCGATCAGGCCGACCGCGACCAAAATCTGCAGGACCGTCATCATCAACCCCAGCGCCCATGGCCTCAGCAGAATTGGCTTGGACTTCATCGCGACGCGCTTCGGAAGCGCTGAGGAAACACGAAAGCTTTCCCCAATACAAGGCTCTGTCTGCAGTTCCACCATGGCAGGTGGAAATCGCGGTTGCTCGAGAAGCTGGTTTTGCATTTTCAGAGGAAACTTGGACGAGGGGCGTGTACGTTTATTCGCCCGGCAGATTTAAGGGATCGTTCCGAGCCGTGCCGGCGCTCTTTCGAAGCTCCAAATCTCAAGCACCAAGCTCCAGAGAAACACTAAGCACCAAACATCAGACACCAATCCAGATTCGGCTTTTTGCAACTTGGAATTGGGAGCTTTCGCGGCCGGAGGCCGCGTCAATGTCCGCCCGTTACCGTATACCCGTCGTTCCGTAAATCCTCCGCCAGCTCCAATTCCATCTGGAGCGCCGCCTCGTACGGCATCGGGTTCAGATGCTCAAACAGCTCCGGTAACAGCCGGACGCCATATTTTTCCACCACCCACGCCGCCTTGTAACCGTGCTTATGGTTCTCGAATCGATGCTCCGGCGGCAACCCACTCATCCCTACATAAACGCACGACTTCTTCGGATCCCGCTTCGGATTCATCCGCAAGATGCTCGAATGCTTGGCGGCTTTCGAGTCAAGTAGGATCACATAGACGTGGTGATGAAACTCCGGTTTGGTCGTCTCAGCCCCTAGTTCCGCATCGGTCCTGTATCGCAGACGCCGCACCCGGAAACGTAACTCAACTCAATCGTCAGCACACGTCACATTGGAGCGTGCGATCAATGTTCGAGAACTGGACGAAACTCTGAGGCGATTTAGACCATTCCGATCGGTCTTAGCTCCGTGCACTGCGGTTCGAGGTGACTGCAAATGCTACGGCTTCGACGTTAGAGCAGGTCTGGGCGCGCGGTGAAATCGCATAATACTCACGCCGCGGCGCTGGTCGCGTCGGTCAATTCTGCATAGAGACTCTCATAACGCCCGGCAGCTTCGCTCCATGAAAAATCGCGGGCCATGGCGCGTTCCATGAGCGTTATCCAAATCGCCTTATCTTGGAAAATTTCGCGGGCGCGTTTGATGCAATCCCAGAAGGCGTCCGGAGTTTTTTCATAGCAAAGGAAGCCGAAGCCGGCATCCATTGACGGATCGTAGTCCTCGATGATCTCCTGGATGCCCCCGGTCGCGCGGGCGACGGGGAGCGCGCCGTATTTGAGGCTGTACATCGCGCTCAAACCGCTGGGCTCGATCTGGGATGGGATTAGCGCTATGTCCATGCCGGCTTCGATTAGATGCGCGAGCTGTTCGTCGTAGTTCGGGCGGTAGGCGAACTTTGTGGGGTATTTTCGCGCGGCGATGGCGAGAGCGGTTTCGTATCCGGCATCGCCTTCGCCGAGGATGATCAGCCGCACGTCGTCCGAGAGGAGCCGGTCGAGCAGCGGCATCAACAGGTCGAATCCTTTTTCCGGCACGAGGCGCGTGACCATTCCAAAGACCGGGCCCCCTGGGGCAGGCGCTAGTCCCAGCCCATCAAGCAGCAAATCGCGACAGACCGTTTTTCCGTCCAGTTTTCTCGGACCGAATTGGCGCGGCAGCAGGTGATCCGTTTCCGGGTTCCAGCGGCGGTAATCGGCGCCGTTGAGAATGGCGACGAGCCGGTGCGCATGTTCGCGGAGGACGATGTCGAGCTCGCAGCCGCCTTCCGGCGTAAGCATTTCTCGTCGATACCGCTCGCTCACGGTGGTGATTTTATTGGCGAAAACGATGCCGCCCTTGAGCAGGTTGAGCCGGCCGAAGTACTCGACGCCGGCCGGCTTGAAATACCGCTCCGGCAAATTCGTCAGGTCGAAATCGAGGCCCCAGAAGCTGCCTTGCTCGGCGAGATGATGAATCGTGAGCACGGTAGCGAAGGGAAGTTTCTGGTCCGCCACCAGCGCAGGCACGAGCGCGGCCGCCCAATCGTGGACATGAAGAATCTGCGGCGTCGGCGTCATCCGGCGCGCCATTTCGAGCGCGGCCTTGCAGAAAAAAATGAAACGGGCCGGATTGTCTTCGTAAGCAACCCCGTGTTCGCCGTAGACGCTGGCGCGATCGAAGAATTCATCGCAGCGAATAAAGAACATCTGCACGCCGCCAGCGGTCCGGCCTTCGACAAATTCCGCGACATGATTCTTCGCCCCCAGACGGATATCCACCGTGATCCCGGAATCGCGCAGCTCGAACGCCAGATTCTCGCTGATCTCGCGATAGAAGGGCATCACGATCCCGACCTCGTGCTTGCGCGCGCGCAACTCGCGCGGCAGCGCCTCGAGCACGTCCACAAGCGCCGTGGCCCGTGCAAGCGGCGGCCCTTCGGCACTGATCATGAGGATACGCATGGGGTTGAGTCGTTGATAGGTTGAGAGGTTAAGAAGATCAAGAGTCGGTCCACAAAAACCACTCAACCGCTCAACCGCTGAACTTCTTTTCGCACCCACTCAATCGCTTCCTCGCGATCTTTCAGCGTTCCTTCGAGCTGCCGCGTTTCCACCGCCTCGAGAATCTCCCCAAACTTCGGCCCGGGCTTTAACCCGAGCGCGATCAAATCGTCGCCGCGCACCAGCGGGGGCGGGATGATCGGCTCGTTCGCGAACTCCTCCTTTTTTCCCAGGAGGAATTTGTAGTTATCCATCATCGCGTGGCTGCTCGCGCAATCGACCCGGTGCAACTCCAGCTCGTCGTTGAAGGTGGGCCGCGCCATGAACCGTTTCAGTTTCGCGACCCGCATGTTCGGCACGTCCTTGAAGACCATGTGCTGCCGCACCGCCTCCACCGTCGCGTCGATTTCCGCGCGTGAGAATCGGAGCCGTTCCATGATGGCTTCCGTCATTTCCGCGCCAATGCGGTCGTGGCCGTTGAAACGGATGCGCCCTTCCTCATCGACCACCGAGGTGGGCGGCTTGCCGATGTCGTGAAACAAAACGCTGAAGACCAGCGGGAGCGACGCCTCCCCCGATAGCATCTCCAGCATGATCCGCGTGTGCTTGAAGACATCGCCTTCGGGATGGAATTGCGGCGGCTGCTCGCAGCCTTTCATCGCTTCGAGCTCCGGCAAAATCGCACCCATCAGGCCACTGGTATCGAGCAAATCCCAGCCGCGCCCCCGGTTCGGGGAGAGAAAAATCTTCACGAGCTCTTCGCGAATTCGTTCCGCGCTGATTTGCGTAATGGAGGGCGCGCTCGCGACGACCGCCTCCCACGTCGCCGGATCGATTTCGAATCCGAGCACGGTAGCAAACCGGACCGCGCGCAGCATTCGCAACCGGTCTTCCGTGAAGCGCTGCCGCGGATCGCCAATGGCGCGAACCAACCGGCGTTCCAGATCGTCGCGGCCGCCGACAAAATCGATAACCTCCTCCTTTTCCGGATCGAAGAACATTCCGTTAATGGTGAAGTCGCGGCGCGCGGCGTCTTCTTCCGCAGTGGCAAAATGGACTTCCACCGGATGCCGGCCGTCGATGTAAGCGCCGTCGGAACGAAAGGTCGCGACTTCGAACTGAAATTCCTTTTCGAGGACGACGATCACGCCGAAATGCGCGCCAACGGCATAGGTGCGCGGAAAGATCTTCTGCACGTCGGCCGGACGCGCGTCCGTGGCGATATCGAAATCCTTGGCCACCTGGCCCCGCAATAAATCTCGCACGCACCCACCTGCGAAATACGCGACATGACCGCGCTCACCCAATCGGTGCGCGATCGAGCGCGCGGAAGATTCCATGGGCGTCTCGGTTTTCATAGAACGGTGCACCCGCAACAAACGCAGACGGGCTGCTTCTGCCACCACTAAAGAAAGTTTGGGCACCTCGCGTCCTGGGAGATCGAAGGCAGCTAAGGCCGGAGCTTCTAATCGAGCCGTATTCCTACGGTCCGCCGCCGCGGTCGTAAACTTCCACCAAGCCTACGCCGGTGCCATCATTTAATCCCGCAAGGATCACGTTATACAGGCCCGGTGGAAGAGTTGCCGCAATGGCGGACTCCTTCGTGTTCGAAGGAGCCAGTCCCGCAGCCGTAATCTGGGGCACCTGGGCTGGATCATCCTGCCAGTCGTCGTTCGAACGGAGGAGGGTGCCATGTTGATCGCGAAGCTCCACCGTCGGGTTCTCTAGCGCGTTCGCGACGCCAAACGAGCTTAGGCTCGGGCCAAGGCCGCGGACAACGATGCGATCGTCGCCTGTCTTGTTACCGAGGATAAAGCCGGCGATCACAACGTTGCTACCGCCGCCAACAAACGCCCGGGTGCTAAGGTTAGCGAGCTTGGAAGCTGCCGCGGTATCGAGGTCGTAAACCTCCACCAAGGCGATGCCTGCTGGAGGCGTGCCTGCATTCCCACTCACAATGGCGGTGTAATTACCCGGAGCCAGCGTCGCATCAATCGCTGATTCCAGATCATTCAATGG
>JALYIN010000403.1 GCA_030775765.1 Verrucomicrobiota bacterium | reverse complement strand
GTGCATGACGTAGTAGCCAGATTGACCGGCGACTAGTCTCTCCGCCTCAGCGCTCATCTTCGTGAAGGCGGACCGGGCCTCGTCGAGCGATTTGCTGTTGGCAAGTTCACTCCCCGACGTGCCCAGTTCGGTAGCTGCTTTCTTCGCTCCGGCGAGGTCATCCGCGACCAGCGCGTGATGAACTTTGTCGTAAGCCGCGAGGAACTGTCTGTTTTGATCGGTTAGGGCGGCCGCCGAGAGGAGTGAAACCGTGGAGAAGAGCGCAACGGCGCTCAGAATTTTGAATGTGAGTTTTTTCATTATGGTGTGATTTGATGGTTTGGTTGGAGTCAAATGCGGTGCGGCGGCCAAAGGCCGGTGAGAAAGCCCACGCGGCGCGAGGCCGGAAGACGGGGTCAGTTAACGAGTCGCGAGGCTCCCGCGCTGCGGGACGCGTTCGTCAACCAGGAAAGGGGGGAGCGTGAGCGAGAATGCTCCGCTGCAAAACAGATTCAGCAAAGGAGCTGGCGTTTGGCGGCCCAGTGTCCCACTCGGTAATGCGCGTCAGCTGCGCCTGGTCAGCGGCCGAGATCAACGCGACCACATAATCGAACCTGGCGAACGCGGTGGTGTCATGCGCCGCGAGGTTCTTGGAAAGCCTGAGCAACGTGGCCCGCAAAACCTTGCAGCATTGGACTCCACCCTTCTCATCGTCCTTCGCCGGCGAAGGATTCGCCGGGGCGGTGTGATGGCAACCCGGCATCGGCGTCTTTGCCGGATCTTCAAGAGCCGCGAGGGCGCAATGATTTGATATCGCAAGCCAGGCCACCGCTGCGACAGCGACGATCGGTAAACGGGCGATGCGATGGCGGAGCGGATTCATAACGCCAACTCATTAGTCGCTCAGATAGGTGGAATGTTCAAATACAGCTTGCGCCACAGCTCGTAGTTTCAGCGGATGGAGAGTGATTCATGATCATGGCAATGCTGCGTCTCAATGGTGACGTGCACCAGTTCTTCGTGCTCTTGGAGCATTGCGCGATAGACTTCGCAACTCTTCGGCTCGTGCCCGACGATCGAGACGATGGCCGCGAACTTGCCACTGCTGACCTGCCAGATGTGAAGATCAGTAACTAATGAATCACCATCGCTTTCGATAGCGCGCCGAATTTCCATCGGCAAATCGGAGCTCTCTGGAGTCACATCCAGCAGAACAGTTCCCGTATCTCGCAAGAGCGTGTAGGCCCAAGAGAAAACGACTCCGCTGCCGGCGATACCAACAACCGGATCCAGCCAACCCCAGCCAAACAACTTGCCCGACGTGAGCGCGCTGATCGCGAGCACGCTGGTGAACGCATCCGCAAGGACATGCACGTAAGCCGCACGCTGGTTCAGATCGTGACGATGGCTGTTCGATCCGTGCGCGCCGTGGTCCTGTCCATCGTGATGGTGATGATGCGGGTCATCTTTCAGTAGAAATGCACAGACAAGATTCACACCCAGGCCGAGCGCAGCGATCCCAATCGCCTCATTGAAGTGAATAGCTAACGGCGAGAAGAGGCGATGAATCGATTCTCCAGCCATCGCGAGCGCGATGATCGCGAGCACGATCGCACTGGAGTAGCCGCCTAAAACGCCGATTTTGCCTGTCCCGAAGCTAAAGCGCGCGTCGTTCGCATGCCGGCGTGTGAAGTGGTAGGCGACCGCCGCCATTACAAATGCGATGGCGTGGGTGCTCATGTGCCAGCCATCGGCCAGCAGCGCCATCGAATGCGACATTACGCCGGCGGTGATTTCCAGCAGCATCATCGCGACGGTGATCCCGATCACCACACGAGTGCGCCGTTCTGCGCGTGAAAAATCGTGGACGAAGTCGTGCGAGTGCCCAAACTCAGAATGTTCGCTTTGGTGCATGTCAGACATTACACCTGTTCCCACTCTCGCCATTTCCGCACGATCGCGTGGACACAGGCACCGCGCCCTGACTTGCTGTTACGAGCAACACAATAGCCCACCCGAAGCCGCTTTCCTCGCGTCGGCACCTGCCCGCT
The DNA here is from genome assembly GCA_030775765.1 of Verrucomicrobiota bacterium. Taxonomy (GTDB): domain Bacteria; phylum Verrucomicrobiota; class Verrucomicrobiia; order Chthoniobacterales; family UBA10450; genus AV80. Next base: position 11,615 of record JALYIN010000403.1, on the reverse strand, counting down.
TTTCGATCGAGTAGATTCGAGCTTCACTGAGATGCGCACCACTTTTCGAGACCGGACGGAAGCAGGCCAGTTGCTCACGGAGCGATTGCGCGCTTACGAGCGGCATCCGAACGCGATCGTGCTGGCGCTGCCGCGCGGCGGTGTGCCCGTCGGATCAGAGATCGCGAACAAGCTCGGATTGCCGCTCGATGTCTTCGTTGTGCGCAAACTGGGCGTGCCGGGCCAGCGTGAACTCGCCATGGGCGCCATCGCTTCGGGCGGGATTCGCGTGTTGAACGAGGATGTTCTTCGTTTCATGCCGCACGCCGCCGCCACCGTGGCGGCCGTGACGATCGAGGAAGCGCGCGAAGTCGAACGACGCGAGCGCGATTACCGTCAGGACCGGCCGGTGCCGGAACTGAGCGGGCGCGTGTTGATCCTGGTGGATGACGGTCTCGCGACGGGTGCGACGATGCTGGCGGCGATCGCGGGGTTGCGCCAAAAAAGTCCGGAGAAAATCGTCGTGGCGGTTCCGGTTTGTCCGCCGGACACGCTCAGGGAGATTGAGAGCGCGGCGGACGAAACGGTGATCCTGTTTGCCCCCGATTGGTTCCGCGGCGTCGGACAGTTCTATGAAGATTTCGCGCAGCTCAACGACGAGGCTGTGCGCCTTTTGCTCGCGCGCGCCGCGGAAAGAAACTAGATGAAGTCCCTTATGCGGCCCCTTCCGCTTATTCTTCTCGCCCTGGCAATCGCCAGCGCGCGCGCCTTCGGCACTGACGATAGCGCGCAGGAAAAGCGCTTCCTGTCGAACGCGCGCCAGTTGGTCTTTGAGGGGAAAAGAAGCGGCGAAGGTTATTTTTCGCCGGACGGGAAGAAGCTGATTTTCCAGAGCGAACGCGAACCGGCGAACCCGTTCTACCAGCAATACATTCTCGACCTGGAAACAGGCGAGACGACGCGCGTTTCGCCGGGCACCGGAAAAACGACATGTGGTTTTTTCCAAGCGGGAACAAATCGCGTCCTCTTCGCCTCGACCCACGCCGACCCGGAAGCGCCGGCGAAACAAAAGGCTGAGCTGGAATTTCGCGCGAGCGGAAAACAGCGGCGCTATGCCTGGGATTACGATGCGACCTTCGATATTTTTTCGGCGAAGCAGGACGGGACTGATCTCGTTAACCTGACGCATTCGCCGGGCTACGATGCCGAAGGCGCTTATTCACCAGACGGAAAGCAGATCGTCTTTTGTTCGTTGCGGGCGGCGTTTCCCCTTGAAAAACTTTCGAAGGAGCAGCGCGACCGTTACGACAAGGATGCTTCCTGGTTCGGCGACATCTACATCATGAACGCCAAGGGCACGAACGTCCGCCGCCTGACGACTGAGCCCGGCTACGATGGCGGCCCATTCTTTTCGCCGGACGGTTCGCGCATCGTCTGGCGCCATTTCGACGAGACCGGAATGATCGCGGATGTCTGGACGATGAAGCTGGACGGCTCGGACAAGCGGCGCGTGACGGATTTCAAATCGATGTCGTGGGCGCCGTTCTATCACCCGACCGGCGATTATTTCATCTTCACCTCGAATAAGCTCGGGTTCGAGAATTTCGAGTTGTTCCTGGTGGATGCGAAGGGCGAACACGAGCCGGTCCGAGTGACGTTCACGCCGGGGTTCGACGGCCTGCCGGTCTTTTCGCCGGATGGAAAGAAGCTTTGCTGGACGAGCGGGCGAACGAGTGACGGCAAATCGCAGTTATTTCTGGCCGATTGGAATGACACAGCGGCAAGGGCAGCACTGCAAGCCGCACCGAAACAAGGGCAGAGCGTTTCGGTGTCGCCTTCTCCCGCGGCCGGGGTGACGGACCCTGGCGACAGCGCGGAGATTCGGGCGGACGATCTGCGGAAGGAAATCGAATGGCTGGCGAATGAGAAGCGCGAGGGACGCATGACGGGCAGGCCGGGCGCGCAGGAGACGGCGAAATGGCTGGCGGACTATTTTCAGCGAGCGGGATTGAAATCGTTCGCGGAAGACTTCGCGCTGCCGTTTCAGTTCAACGCGGGCGAACGCGTTCTCGTGGAGAAGACGCGGCTCGAGATTTCAGCGGGCGACGGGAAAGCGATCGCGAAGCTCGACGCGGACTTTCGTCCCCTCGCCTTCAGCGAGAACGGCGAAGCGAACAGCGATGTCGTGTTTGCCGGCTACGGATTGGTAGTGCCGGGCGAAGGAGCGGCGCGTTACGATTCCTACGCGGGCCTCGATGTGAAAGACAAGATCGTGCTGATCTTTCGCTACGTGCCGGAAGGCGTCGATCCGGTGCGGCGGGCGCAACTGAATCGGTACTCGGGGTTGCGCTACAAGACGATGCTGGCGCGTGAGCGCGGCGCGAAAGGCGTGCTCGTCGTCACCGGACCGAATTCGCCGAATGCGGGCCAGCTTCTTTCGCTCACGAATGACGGCACGAACGCGAGCAGTGGCATCGTCGCGGCATCGATCAATGGCCAGACGGCCGACTCACTCCTGACGCCGAGCGGCAAGAACTTGAAGGAACTGCAGACCGGACTCGACCAGGAAAATCCGCATGCGGAAGGCAGTTTCGTTTTGCCGAAAGTGAAAGTGACGCTCGCCTGCGGCATCGAGCATTTGAAAAAATCCGACGCGGACATTGTGGCGTATCTGCCGCCGGCCGCGGGGAGCGACGAATACGTTCTTGTCGGCGCGCATTACGATCATCTCGGCCGCGGCGGGACCAGCTCGCTCGAGCGGGCCGGTGAAGAAAACAAAATTCACCCGGGCGCGGACGACAACGCGTCGGGCACCGGCTGGGTAATGGAACTCGCCGCGTCGCTGGCGAAGGAGCGTGAGGAGCATCCGGAAAAATTCCGGCGCGGCGTGATCTTCGCCTGCTGGTCCGGCGAGGAGATCGGGATCATTGGCTCGGCTGCGTTCTGCGAACATCCGCCCGTGCCGCTGAACAAAATCGTCGCCTACGTGAATGCCGACATGGTGGGCCGGCTGCGCGACAACAAACTGACGCTGCAAGGCGTGGGCTCGTCGCACGCGTGGCGAAAGCTCATTGAAAAGCGAAACGTGGCCGCCGGTTTCAGCCTGACGTTGCAGGACGATCCGTATCTTCCGACGGACGTCACGAGCTTCTACCCGAAGAATGTTCCGGTCCTGAATTTCTTCACCGGCGCACACGAAGATTATCACCGGCCGACCGACACCGCGGAGAAGATCAATTACGAGGGCCTCGAGCGGATCGCGAAATTCTCGCAACAGATCGTGCTCGATCTCGCGGAAAGCGCGGAGCGTCCCGACCTGGCGAAAGTGGAACGTACCGCGCAGGAAGCCGGCGGGCGCGAGACGTTACGCGCCTATCTCGGCACGATCCCGGATTACACGACGGACGTGAAAGGCGTGAAGTTGAGCGGCGTCCGCGGCGCGAGTCCCGCGGAGAAAGCGGGATTGAAAGGCGGCGACGTGATCATCGAGTTCGCCGGGCAGAAGATCGCGAACATTTACGATTACACTTACGCGCTCGACGCGGTGAAGATCGGGCAACCCGGTGGAGATCGTGATCGAGCGCGAGGGAAAACGCATCACGCTCACGGTCACGCCCGAAGCGCGGAAGTGATCGCCATCATCCTGCCAGCTGCGGGATGAATCATTTCGCCGCCGCGTTATGGTCGCGATGTGAAATCGGCCATTCTCTTCCGCACCGTGCTCCTTCTGGTTTGCTCAAACGCGTTCATGACTTTCGCCTGGTATTCGCACCTGCGAAATTGGAATGACAAAAGGTGGTTTGTTGCCGCCCTGTTGAGCTGGGGAATCGCGCTCTTCGAGTACCTGTTTCAAGTGCCTGCAAACCGGATCGGGTATCAAGCTTTAAGCCTGGCCCAACTAAAAGTGCTCCAGGAAATCGTCACGCTCGCGGTCTTTGCGCCGTTCGCCATTTTCTACATGCAGCAGCCAATCAAGCTCGACTATCTCTGGTCCGGGCTCTGCCTGGCTGGCGCCGCCTATTTCATGTTCCGCTCCTAGTTCAGGGCTCTGCCATCGATGTTTTCACTTCGTCATTTCATTCTGACTGGGGCGATCGGCGTTGCCACCGTTCGCCTCGTCGTCGCGGAGGACGCCTCGGCGTTGTATCGACAAGCCCAGGAATTGATGCGCCGGGAACAATTCGCCGCCGCCATTCCCCTCTTCGAAAAATGCGTGGCCGCGGAACCCGGCAATTCGAAATTCCACCAATGGCTGGGACGCGCTCTCGGACTTGAAGCGGCGCGGAACGGGATTGTGAGCGGCGCGATGAGCGTTCGCAAAGTCCGGGCCGAGCTAGAGAAAGCGATCGAGCTGGATCCGCTCAATCTCGAGGCGCGCCAGGATATCGCGATCATGTATCGCGCACTGCCCGGCTTCCTCGGCGGAAGCAATGCGAAGGCGGCAGACCAAATCGCGTTTATTCGGCGACACGATCCGGCGCTCGCGGCGCAGCTCGACGGGGATTTTCTCGCGGCCGACAAAAAATACGATGCGGCGCTCACGGCCTACAACGAATCGGCGAAGCTCAATCCTCGGGCGATGATCGAGGTGCGGATTTCGCTGGTTCATCAGCAACGAAAAGAATGGGAGAAATCCTTCGCCGCCCTCGAGCGCGCCCTTTCGTTGGACTCCAATCATCCCCTCGCCTTGTATCAGGTGGGGCGGACCGCCGCGTTGAGCGGCCAGCAGCTCGATCGCGGTGAAAAGTCTCTGCGCACCTACATCGCCCTGCCGGCGCGCGAGGAGCTTGAGAATCCGTCGCTCGCGGCCGCGCACTTTCGCCTCGGCAATATCCTGGAAAAAAAGGCTAGCCCGGCCGGCGCGCGCGAGGAGTACGAGACCGCGCTCCGGGTCGATCCGAAACAGAAGCTAGCCCGTGAAGCGCTCGCGAAATTGAAGCGTTAAGAAAACAAGACCCCCGCCGGATTTCTCCAGCGGGGGCCCGTTAACTTTCGCCGCGCTTTACTTTGCGCAGCAGCCTGACTTGATCAGGCAGCAGCTCCCGCCGCCGCAGCAATCAGCCGAACGCGAAGTCGCGCTGGCTGTGCCGACGAGCGCCAGGGCCGCTACAATCGCCAGTAGGTATTTCATTTGAATCCTCCTGTTGAGTTCCGTGTCATTCGTCCCGCAGTTGCGGGACGACCGGCGCTGCGAAGCGATCAGGCGCGCGGCGGCGGAACGGGAGGACGTTGCGAGCGGTTGTGCTCGGACGAAATGTAAGCGGCGAAAGTTTCGTCGCCGACCGGCGGATAAACGAACGACGCGGCGAAGGTGGCGACGAGGGCGAGGCCAATGGCACAAAGAGCGCAACATTCCTTATCCTGAACCGACTTCGGCGCGTGCCGGTCACACTCGCGAGTCGCCGATTCCGATTTCATTTTCGCGCAGCAGTCCGTCTTTTGGAGTTCCGGAACGAGCGGCCGCCGCGGGACCGCTGCAAAAGCGATCGAGCAAAAGAGAAGCAGGCAGAGCAGGCCTCGTAACAGCGCTCGCATCACGGCTTAGCTTACCACCTCTTCGGCGACGGAATCAACCCTCGCCTGGAGGCCGCCCGTCGAACGCACGCTTGAGTGGCATCGCAAAAATTAAGAGAATGTTCGAGTCGCAATGCCAAACCCAAGTGATCCTCATCCAACTCCGAAGTCCTATTCCGACAATGCCGAGGGAACCGATCGGATTACGTTCGCCTGTGATCTTTCCGGCCGTTACAACCCGTATCCGATGATCGAGCCCATCGTGCGCGTGACGAAGTTTTGCTAGCTCATGGAGGCCTCCACTCCTCCGCTACCGCCGCGCCGCCCCATTTGGCAGTTGCTCCTTGGAATGCTCGTCGGCAACGCCGGCGGCGGCGTTTTGCTCTATGCGGGCATGCTCCTCCTGGGGGCTTACGGGAGGGGCAACAAAGATTTATTGATCTGGCCCAGTCTCATTCTGCTTCCGCTCATCGTTGGGCTCGTCGCCGCGTGGTTTTGGCGCCGGCTTAATCGGAGCATCGCCATCAGTTTTCTCGACGCACTTTGGACGTTGCTCGTCAGCCTCGCCGCCGCCGCGATCATTTTGCGCGAAGGCGTGGTCTGTCTCGTGATCGTTTCCCCGCTCGTCTATGTCCTCCTGTTCACGGGAATCCTCATCGGCCGGGTCTGGTTCCGGCCCAACTACTCGAACCTCCGGCTAACCATTTTCCCGTTGCTCATGCTCGCGACTCTCGGCGAATCGATCTATCACATCGACCAGCAGGGGGTCGTCACAGATGCAATCCTGATCCATGCGGCGCCAGCGAAGGTCTGGCCGCACCTGCTCGCCTTTCCCGAAATTCCCGATCCGCCCGGTTACTGGATCTTCCGGCTCGGCCTGCCTTATCCGACACAGACCACCAACGGTGGCCACTTCGTTGGCGCCGACCGGCAATGCATGTTCAGCAACGGGATCGTCATCAAGGAACATGTGGCCGAGTTTGTTCCGAACAAGAAACTCACCTTCGACGTCGCGGAGCAGCCGGCCGACCCTGAAGCCTATGGCCACATTACTCTGCATCGCGGCCAGTTCATTCTGCGCGATAACCACGATGGCACCACCACGCTGACCGGCTCCAGTTGGTACACGTTGCACGTCCGTCCGCGCTGGTACTTCGATTTGTGGACTCGCAACATGACTCGTGCCGTGCATTTGCGCGTCATGAATCACGTTCGCCATCTCTCCGAGCAATCGGATTGAACTGGCTACCCCGCATAGATTCGAACTATGAATAACGCCTCCAAAGGGCGCTGTGTTACCGTTACACCACGGGGTAAACTTCGCCGGCAATGAAGCTTGGCCGTTTTGTCTTAAAGCGCAACGATTCGAGCCAGAATAACCGAAAGCTTTCGGGTGCCGGGTACCGTTTCATCACGGGTTAAGCAGGCTCAAACGCGGCGCTCGCCGCTCACATTCCTAGATCCCAATTCGCGACTAAGCGTCGGCCGTCGGGGCGGGCAGGCGGATGTCGACCGTGGTCCCGTTGCCTTGCACACTCGTGATAGAGATTTTTCCCTTGTGCGCCGTGACAACGGATTTCGCGATAGCCATACCGAGACCAGTGCCGTTCGATTTTCCGTGGGTGACGAAAGGCTCGAAAAGTTTCGGCAGAAGTTCTGCGGGAATGCCTATGCCGGTATCCGAGATGCGGATGACGACCTGACCATGCACGAGGTCGGTATTAATGGTGAGAATGCCGCCACTCGGCATCGCTTCCCGCGCATTCTTGATCAGATTGGCCAGAACCCGGGTAAAGCGAGGCAGGTCGACGAAGACGTTCCCGTCATAACGAATATTTTTGGCGAACTGAATGTTGTGGCCCGGCAGTAATCGAAGCGACTGCTGGTTCAGTTCATCAAGCAGGCGCCAGATCGACACGTTTTCACACGCGAGCGAGGTCGAGCCGCGAGCGTAGTCGAGGAGCTCCTGCGTCATTGCAAGCATCCCGTTGATGGCCTTGTCGGTCATCGCGGTGAGCTCGCGGACCCGAGGATCGGTGCTGTCTTGCGCAATCAGGTCGGAGCAGCAACGCACGATGCAGATCGGATTTTTTAAATCGTGGATGATGGAGTTCGCCATTGCGCCCACCAGGCTGAGCCGTTCGGAGCGCATAATTTCCGTGATGAAATGCGAGTTCACACTGCGAAGGCGCTCGGTGACGGAGCGCAGAAAATTCATGTGCAGGCGACTGGGCGCGAGGGCGAGGATGTGCTGGAACGTCGGTTCGTCCACGGTGCCCAGCAGCGTGGACTCAGCGGCGGTGGCCATGGCAGAGCGTGGCTCGCCATCGAGCAACGCCATTTCGCCAAAGAAATTTCCGGACTGGATGAACCCGAGGGTTTCCTGCTGCCCGCCCCGGCCAGACTTGGAAATCTTCACCGACCCCTGGCCGACGAGATACATAAGATCTCCCGGGTCGCCTTCGCGGAAGATCACTTCGCCGGCGTTCAGTTGAACGACATGAACATCAGGCGCGATTCTCTCGAGCAAGTCCGATTCGATTCCCTCGAACAATCGATTCTGCGACAGCTGATCGAACGCTTTTTCGAGAAGAGCACTCATCGATCCGCGACGATTACGAGGCTATTGTGTTCACGAGGCAACCAGCTCGCGACATCTTCACACTTTCCAGCACTCTCTTAACGTGGGCCACCATTTCATCGGGACGGTGAGGTTTCCGGAGAAATCCCGCCATGCCAGCCGCGACCATGCGATCGAGCCGCTCCTCGGCGATAAAACCCGTGCTTAAAAGCACGACTACATCGGGATTAATGCTGCGAAGCCGGCCGAAGGTTTCCTCGCCATCCATGAAAGGCATGGAGAGATCGAGCAAGACCAGATCGAAATGGCGCGGGCGTTTGCGAAAAAGATCCAGACACTCGAAGCCGGATTGAGCGGTTGTGATGTCGAAATCCGCCTCCGAAAGAATCCGTTCCGCCAGGACCAGGGCCATGGGTTCGTCGTCGACGACGAGCAGATGACGTTTCTTTTTAGGCTCAGGTTTCGGCGCTTTCCTCGGGCGCGCGAATCGCACCAGCTCGGGATGAAGCAAGATCGTTTTGTCGGTTCCGCCTGCGTGCTCGGCCAATTGCGCGGTTACTCTCGCCGCCCGATCGACGCTGGCCCGGAGCATGTCGAAATATTTCTGCGAGCCGTCGTTCCCAGCCCAAATATTTTCGATGGCTGAACTCGTCCCGGAAATTATTTCCAAGAGATTGTTGAGCTCACTCGCGGCTTCCGTGGTCTTCCGGTCCGGATCATTCGTGGGCTCAGTGTTCATTGCGGAAAGACCTGATCGCCGGTGAAATGGCTTCCCGGGGCGAAAATCGGGCCCGGTCCACTGCCGACGGAGGGAGCGGTGCAACGCGCATTTCGCCATGCTCCTTACCCTTTTTGTCCTTGTCTTTTCCTTTGTTCTTATCCTTATGCCCGTTGTTATCGTCGTTGTTATCGTCGTCGCCGCCGGGTGGCGTGGCAGTCGGGCGAGGCGTTGTGGAAGGACTGGCATTCGGAGTGGCCGCGGGAGACGCCGAAGGATTGGCAGTAGCAGTCGGGGCGGGAGTGGCCGAAGGATTACCGGCGGGCGTGGGCGCAGGGGTAGCGATAGTGGCCGGCGTGGGGGAAGGGTTGGCGCCTAAAGTTGGGTCGGGAGTACTGGCCGGTCCGGGCGCGGGCTGCGCTGCAATCAGGCTACGGCCCGCTTCATTCCGCGCGAGCACATCGATGACTGTGCCGGTGCTATTCAGCGCAGTCGTACCGGAACCGCGAATGACGAGACCGGTGTCGACCAAATCGGCACTCCCTTTATCGTGCGTCTGCTGCGCAATCTCATTCTCAATCAGGGCGCTGCTCGGCAATGGCGCGCCCTTCTTCTTGGACATGTTTACGAGAGACGAAGTGTGGACGATTCGTTTCAGATCCACAGAGACCGGGGACGGAATTTTCTTCGCGTCGGGCCGCATCAACACCATGCGTCCCGGGCGCAAGACGACGGAATCGCCAAATCGGCCGTTGACGGAAAGGCGCAAGCTTCCTTCGAGCACCAGCACCTTGATGTGCTTCGAGGGTGTATATTCCATCAGGATTGTGGTGCCGGTGATGGCCGCCGTGACTGAAGCGGTGCGGATTTGTGCGCCGCCCAAACCTTTGGGCACCTGGAGCAGCATCGTTCCCTTATCCAGCGAGATTTCGCGGGTTCCCGCCTTGAATCTGAAGCTCGTCTCGGGTCCGATTCTGGTCAGCGTCTGATCCTGGAACAGAAGCTCGGAGCGCGATTTTACGCCGGTCTTCAGCTCGATCCGGTCCTTGATCGTCTCGTCCAGAGAAGCGGGATGCGCACCCTTTGCTGGATCGATGACATCCACCTTGTTGATGATCCTGGTAACGCGCGCTTCGGTTAACGGGCCGGCGTAAACGGGGGAGGCCAGAATCGCCGTCGCCCCGAGGAGAAGAATTAGTCTTAGATTACGCATACGCACCCGTCACGGATTGAGTTTCAAAAAGCAGCAATTGTGCCCATTGTTAGAATTTCCATAACGGGACTCCTAGAAGCGAACGGTCACCGCGATCCCGCCGCCCGCGGTGACTGCGTGGTAATCAAATCCGGCGGTGTCCGATCGATTGCTGCTGAAGGAGACAAAGCCGTTTAGATCGACATTGCGTGAGAGGCGGTAGCGCACACTTCCGGAAACGACTTGGTTGCAGTCCGCATGGTCGGCGTTGTTATAAAAGTAACCGGCCAATCGATAATAGAGTTCGGCTTCGAACGCGCGCGTGATTTGCCAATGATATCCGGCAAAGATCGCCGCCACTTGCCGCTGCGCCGAAGAGGGATCTGCGATGTCCCCCGTGACCGAAGCCCCAAGGGTGAAGAAAGATTGCGAGCGACCGATGGCGAAAATCCTTTGTCCTCCGACCGTGAATGCGTGATCACGCAGAATCTCTTGGCTGTGGCGGTCGAGCAGTTCGATGAAATCGTACCGCGCGAAGAGTGCGATGTCCGCGAAATGCTGCGGGGTCCAAAAAAGGGCGCCGCCTAAACCAAGGTTTTCGAAATCCAGGGCTGACGTACTGCCATAACGAAAGATCGACGCGTGAGCGTTAAGTTGTGCTTCGAGCTGCAAATTGATCCGCGGTGTCCAGCTGGCTCCCGCATTCGTGACAAATAAGACGTCGTCTATCTTGTCATTCGGGGTCAGGGCGGCGTTGTCGGTGAAGAAGACGGAGACGTCGCCCGTGAGGGAAACGGTTTTCGGGCGCTCGCGTTTTTTGAGAATGACCTGGGTTCCAAAGCTGTCGTCGGACGCCGCCTCGCTTTCGTCCGTGGCCAACTCCATGCCGTCGGCGTTGACCGTCGAGTTGGGCGTGTTTTGAAACAATCGCGCCCGCTCGATGGAAGAAGCCGGCTGTTGCGCCTGACCGGCTGAGAAGGCAATCAACACCAAAAAGACTGAAAGGATCGGCAGCTTAGGAGAATTCACGCGAACTGTTTAGCATCCCGCGTGCCCCTTTTGAGAAACGCAATCCTACCTTCCGCTTGGGGGCACAGATTCCGCTTTCTCTGAACGATTCGCATGAAGCGAGCTCTCCTCATCAGCCTCGTCGCGCTCATCTGCCTGGGCGGTTTGATCCTTCTCGATCTCTTTCAACCCTTTGCCTACGTTCGCCTGCGCAATCTTTACCAGGATGCGCTCGCGCGCGCCGGGCGGACCGCACCGAAGGATCCGAGCTTGGTTTTCCTCGCGATTGATTCCGATTCGATCGGCTTGGAGGAATCCGCCGATCTCCAGCAACTTTATGAACTTCAAGAGGCGAACTCCCCGGAAGCGCGCGCGTTGGGACTGATGAGCAAACGCTGGCCGTGGCCGCGCGAAATTTACGGCCTCATCCTCGAGCGCCTCGTCGGCGCGGGAGCGAAGGTCGTTGTGTTCGACCTCACTTTCCCAACGGCGACCGATGCCGACGCGCCCTTTCGCCTGGCGCTTGAGAAATACAAAGACCACGTGGTGATCGGGAGCAATTTTCTTTCGGCCCCTTCGCGCGGGTCTTCCACGCACGGGACAATCTTAACGCGGCCGACGGA
>JALYIN010000402.1 GCA_030775765.1 Verrucomicrobiota bacterium | reverse complement strand
GGCGTGGCGCCCAGACCATCTTGCTGAGCTGCAATCCCGAGCGGAGCCGCGTGGAAGGCTGCGATCTCGAAATCGATCTCGCGACCGGCCCCGAGCTGCTGACCGGCTCCACCCGGTTGAAGGCCGGGACCGCGACAAAGCTCGCGCTCAATATCATCAGCACGGGTGCGATGGTCGCGCTGGGGAAAGTGCGCGGTAACCTGATGATCGACCTGACGATTTCGAATACGAAACTGCGCGATCGCGCCATCCGGCTGGTCGCGGAAGCCGCAAATTGCGATGCGAGCGAGGCCGCGGAGCGACTGGAGTTGCACCACTGGAACGTCCGCGCGGCGCTGGAGGAGTAGGGGAGCTTCTGGAGACGGCCTGACCTCAGGCCGTCTGAGAGCGGCAACGCTCTGGGTCCACCGGCACGAAGGCGTGCCGGCTCCAGCCTACCTTTGCGCGAGGCGTTGCGTGCGATGCTGCCGCTGATGCTTTGCCACGCGATGCGACGCGTGACGGTGCTTCCGCACCTGTGCTGTGCGCTGCCGATGATGCGTCGTCGGCTGGACCGACTTGCTGTCGTCGGTCTGGGTCCGGTCGCTCATTGCGGGCTCCGAATCACGAAAGTCATCGCCCAGACGATACCGCGCGAAGACTTCCGGCGTCACCAACCGCGAGCAGACGTTCCCGCTGTGATAGCGCAGCACAAATTTGTAAAGGCCGGCCTCCGTCGCCGTCCAGTATTCGCGCGGCGGAACCAGGATGGGCCGCCGGGACGTTCCGGTCGGTCCGCGGAAAACAAAGGCGTGGACACCCTCGCAGCCGAACACCTCCACATAGGGCACCTGCCGCGACTTTTTCTCCACGACCACCGCGGCGAACGCGCCTCCGGCGAGAGCTACGAGCAAAAGCGAACCGACAATGAGTTTAGAGCGCATAATGACAAGATTGAGCGAACAACCGCGTTCTAATCTTTTCAAATCCAAGCCGCCAGTAATTTCTCGCTCCCCGGCCCGGCCCGCCGCCCGGATTTTCAAAAATCTTTAAGCGCAACCGCCCTCCCGCATGCGAAGCAAAGTAAACCAACTCAAAGGAAAACATATGCTGTGGACTATCTTTGTTGTGCTGCTGATCCTCGCGCTACTGGGATTCATTAACGTCTATTCCATCGGGAATTTCGTTTACCTGATTCTTTTGGCAGCGGTGGTTGTGTTGATCATCCAACTGGTCACCGGGAAACGATCGCTTTAACCTTCCCGACTGGGAATTCGCATGCGGTGAAAGTAAACAAATAAAAAAAAGGAAAACATATGCTCTGGACTATCTTCGTTGTGCTCTTGATTCTCTGGCTCCTCGGTTTCATCGGCCATGTCGGCGGCGGGCTCATCCACCTGCTCCTGGTTGTTGCTGTCGTCGTCTTGATCATCAATTTGATCTCGGGACGCCGTTCGCTTTAGGCCCCCGTTTCCATGAGACCCGCTGGAATTTTCGGGATTATTCTGATCGCGATCGGGATCGTCCTGCTGGCCTATGGAGGCTATACGAGCTTCACCACGAAAGAGAACGTGGCGAAGCTCGGCCCGCTTGAGATCAACAAGCAACAGGAACATCCCGTGCCGATCGGCCCCATCGCCGGCGGCGTTTGCCTCGTCGGCGGAATTATCCTGGTGCTGACGGGGAACCGGAAGACGGTTTAGCTGAAGAGGGCACGCCCGCTGGCCGGAGGGCGACCGCTCTTTTCTCAACGGTCCCGCGACTGCGGAAGCAGGCCGTCTCCCATTCATCTTTTCTTCGCGCTCGTCGGATGGTTGAATAGCCTCCGATGCGCACGGCGGATCGCTCCGGAACTCGCTGGCTCCTGGCCGAGCTTCCGGAACTCATAGGGAGCGGCGTCTTGAGCGCCGAGGCTGCGGAAGCGCTCCGCCGGCACTATACGGCGACGGATTCAGGAGAGCCGCGGCGGATTGGATTTGTTCTCTCGGCCATCCTCGGGTCGCTGCTGATCGGCGCCGGAATCATCCTGCTGGTCGCCCACAACTGGGATTTCCTTAACCGGCCGGTTCGTTGCGCGATTGCCTTAACACCGTTGGTCCTGAGCCAGGCGGTCGCCATCTTCGTCCTGCTGCGCCCGAATGAATCCACGCCGTGGCGCGAAGCCGCGGCGATCCTGAACGTCGCCGCTATCGGCACCGCGATCGCGCTCGTCAGCCAGACCTATCAAATCCAGGGCGATTTCGCCGGGTTCATTCTCGTCTGGATGCTGCTCGCGTTGCCCATCGTCTACCTGTTCAGGACAAGCCTCGGCCTCGCGATTTATTTTGTCGGCGCTACCGTGTGGGTGCTCTCCTCGAAAGGCGGGCCGTTCTTCGGGGCGCGACCTAACGACCTGTGGGTCTGGGCGCTGTTGGCGCTCGGTGTGCCTGCGTTCATCGGGCGCTTGCGGCAGGATCGGAATAGCTACGAAACGCTCCTGACTCTGACCGCGCTTACCGTGGCCACGGCGTTCTCGTTAGGCCAAACCGACGAAATAGGAGCGCGATCTTTCTGGCGCTGTTCCTTCGCCGCGTTCTGGGCAGTGGTCTATCTGGTCGGCGCCGTGGCTTTCAAGGATTGGCGGGCCACGCGTCCTCACCCATTCGTGGCTGCTGGTTGGACCGGCATTCTTTCGCTCGCCACCTTCCTGAGTTTCCAAGAGAGCTGGCGGACCCAACGATGGCAGAACGCGGTGGATCTCATGCCGCGGCATTATCCGGATGTGCTCGCCACGGGAATTCAGATCGGGTGGGTCCTCGCGGCGCTCTTGTTCGCGGCTTACGCGCTCTGGAAGACGCGGAAGGTTAACCTCGCGCCCTCCGCGTTCGCGCCCATCGCTCTCGTGGCTTGGGGAATCGCAAGACAGACCGGCGATCCCCTCGTTCCTTCGCTGCTGCTAAATTTTTTTATGCTCGGACTCGGTATCTTGACTCTGCTGCGCGGCATCCGGGCGGGCCGCGTTTTCGAAGCGAACCTCGGGATGCTCGTCGTTGCCATCCTGGCCATCGCGAGATTCTTCGATAACGACTTGGAGTTTGCCGTGCGCGGCATCGCTTTTATAGCGATCGGCCTCGGGTTTCTCGGGACGAATCTCGTCATCTTCAAACGGAGGGCGCGGGCGTGAAATCCTGGCGACTTCTTGTTTTCGCGGGCGTCGGCCTCGTGCAACTGGCGGTCCCCACGTCGCTAATCTGGAAACGCGAGCAGACCCTGCGGCATGGGAGCGTTTGGAAATTTCGCACCGCGCCCGTGGATCCGGTCGATGCTTTCCGCGGCCGTTACGTTGCGCTCGAGTTTGATGCAGAAGGCCAGACCATTTCGCCGCCGCCAAACTTCGGGTACGACCAAACGGTTTTTGTGACTTTGCGACTGAGTCCCGAAGGTTTCGCCGAAATCGACCAGGTGTTACCGAGCCGGCCGGCGATTGACGATTTCATCGAAGCGCAACTTCGAGGGAAAACCGTCTCTTTACCCTTCGACAAATATTGGGTGACCGAGCGCGACGCTCCCGCCGCGGAAGCGGCCTATCGCGCCCAAAGCCGGCGCGATAAACAAAATGCCTTCTGCACGGTGCGCGTCTTCCGCGGCGACGCCGCCCTCGAACAACTTTATCTCGATGGCGTGCCGCTTGGCGAATACCTGCGCGCGAACGCTGCGAAATAATCTTCTGTAGCCGTCGCCCTGTGGGCGACGCGGCATCGGCGCTGCAACCTCTCTCTCACGCTTCGCACAGCGAAGCGGCTACAGAAGAACTGCGATCGCCGTTACCCGCCCGGCTTCAAAACGGCGAACGTCTTGCTCCCTTTGCGATCCAGATAAAGCAGCACGCCCTTGCGCGGGTCGGCCTTATTCAATGCGTCGCGGAACGACGCCAGGCTCGTGATCTTCCGGCCGTCCACTTCCGTGATCACATCTTCCCGCTGAACATCCTGTGCCGCCGCCAGACTGTTGTCCGCTACGTCGGTCACGATGACGCCTTGGTCGACACCCAGTTTCAGGCGCGTGGCCACTTCCTTCGTCAGCTCCTGCACCTGCAACCCGAACTTGTTCGAGGAGGACTCCTCGGGCTTGGTCGGCACGGGCGGTTTGATCTCGTTCGAGGCCTGCGAAATGTCGCTGGGCAGCTCGCCCGTCGTCACCGGGATCTTGAGCGTCTGGCCCTTTCGCCAAACGGTCAGCTCGACGTTTTGCCCGATCTTCTTTTTTAGAATCTCCCGCTGCAGTTGCGTGTCGGTCGTCACGGCCGCGCCGTCCACCTGCGTGATCACGTCGAAGGGCCGCAGATCGCTTTTGTAAGCGGGGGCGTCGGCCTCGATCGTCCGCACTACCACGCCTTTGTCGAGCCCCTTGAACAATTCCCGGATCGACGGGTCGTCGCCTAACGACTCGATCCGGATGCCGAGCCACGGCCGCACAATCTTGTGTCCGGCGATGAGCTGCAGCCCGATCTCATTCGTCAGGTTGCTCGGGATCGCGAACCCGAGCCCGCGATTAAGGCCGTTGATCAAGGTGTTCATCCCCACCACTTTCCCGTCGATGTCGCAGAGCGGCCCGCCGCTGTTGCCGGGGTTAATCGAGGCGTCGGTCTGCAAATAATCCGAAATCGAATAGCCGCCGGTCGCGATCAATTTGCTCCGCCCTTTCCCGCTGATCACGCCGTAGGTGAAGGTGTAATCGAGCTTGAACGGCGCGCCGAGGGCGAACGCGAACTGGCCGACGCGCACCTCATCGCTGTTCGCAAACTGCGCCGCGGGCAGGTTCGTCGCTTCGATCTTGATGACGGCGATGTCGGTTTTTTCGTCGGTGCCGACAACCTTCGCTTTGAATTCGCGGCCGTCCTTCAGCTTGACGTCCACCTGGTCGGCGCCTTCGACCACGTGGTAGTTCGTGTAGATGAAACCGTCGGCGCGGACGATGAAGCCCGAGCCTTCGCTTTGAATCGGCTGGGTAGAGCGCGGACCGCGGCGCGGCGCGCTTTCATCCTGGGGACTTGGGAAATTGAAGAGTTCGTCGAGCGCGGAGGTGTCCGGTGCATCGCCCTTCTTCGTGACTTCGATAATGACAACGGTCGGCGCGACGGTTTCAAAGACTTTCGTGAAGGCGCTGTTGAGCTGGTGGACGACGTCCTTGCCCGCATCAGCCGCCGCAGGCGGAACGGTCGAGGTAGGACCTGATTCCGGTTGGGAAAGGGGAGGGGCGGCGGACAATGATTGCACAGCCGCGAGAAGAATGGCGAGAAAGGCGGATCGCATGGTTTCGGACTTGGACAGGGCTTCTACGATACCTGTTCAACCGTTGTCCTGCCTCTCTTTTTCCTGCTCCTGATGTTGATCATGCTCCTGATCCTGTCCCCGAGGCATCGACGGTCGAGATTACGAGCAAGATCAGGATCAGGAAACGACCGAGAGCCTCTGGATTGACACGATCCTTAACCCCCTTAACGTTTCCGTTCACTACTTTAAAATGCTCACTCTTGCCCAAGGGAAAATGGATGGAAAAGAGTTCGTCTCGCACGCGCCCGGCTATTGGCCCGGGGTCCCGCCGGAACTCTGGAACGATTGGAAATGGCAGCTCAAAAACCGGGTCACGTCCCTGACGCAGCTCGAGCAGCACCTCGAACTTTCGAATGAAGAACGGAGCGGCGTCCTGCTCTCCGGCGACAAGCTCGCGCTCGCGGTAACGCCGCACTTTTTCAACCTGATCCCGCGCTCCCGCGATGGCGGGATGGAAGACCCGATCCGCCGCCAGGTCATCCCGCGGATCGAGGAAACCTGGGCTTCGCCCTACGACATGGCGGATCCATGCGGCGAAGATTCACACATGCCGGTGCCGGGCCTGGTCCATCGCTATCCAGACCGGGTCCTATTCCTCGTGACGGACCGTTGCGCTAGCTACTGCCGGTATTGCACCCGAAGCCGCGTCGTCAGCGGCGTCGGCGAACAGGAATTGCATACCGATTTCGAGCAAGCCTTCCGTTATCTGGAACAACACACCGAAGTCCGTGATGTCCTCCTCTCCGGCGGCGACGCCCTCATTTTCAGCGACGACAAACTCGAAGGCATCCTGAAGCGCCTGCGTGCCATCCCGCACATCGAGTTCTTGCGCATCGGCACTCGGGTTCCGATTTTCCTCCCGCAACGGATCACGCCCGAGCTTTGCGCAATGCTGCAAAAATATCATCCGCTCTGGATGAGCGTGCACGTCAATCATCCGCGCGAGCTGACCGTGGAAGTGAAACAGGCGCTGGAGCGGCTCGCGAACGCCGGCGTCCCGCTCGGCAACCAAAGCGTGTTGCTCGCCGGCGTGAACGACGACGTCGAGACGATGAAAACGCTCGTCCAGAAACTCCTGCTCTGCCGCGTGCGCCCGTACTATCTCTACC
>JALYIN010000401.1 GCA_030775765.1 Verrucomicrobiota bacterium | reverse complement strand
AGGGTGGAGGATGGAAGATTGAGAATGGCGGACTAATTCTCCGACGTGGCAGGATTACCCTGCGCCCGGGGAAGTTTGCCAACGGTCCAGCTGCGCGGAAACGGCGGCCACGACCTCGTCGACGCTGACGGCTTTCATGCAGCGAAAATCGATGGGGCATTCGCGCAGGAAACAGGGACTGCACTCGACCTGATGCCGAAGGATGTCGTGACTACTTCCGAGTGGCCCGGTCAACCGCGGTTCGGTCGAGCCGAAGATCGCGACAACGGGAACGCCGATGAGCGTCGCGAGGTGCATCGTGCCCGTGTCGTTGGTCAGCAACAACGCGCACTCGCCCAGCTCGGCAGCGAGCTCGTCGAGGGTAGTTCGGCCGATTCGATTCACACAATGCGCGCCCAGAGTTGATTCGATGGCGACGCCTCGGTCCAAGTCGGCCGCAGTGCCGAAAAGGACCCATTGGATGGGGCGCTCCTCGGCGATCTTGAGGGCGACTTCGGCAAAGCGCTCGGGCAGCCAACGCTTGGCTGGACCATATTCCGCCCCCGGGCACAAACCGAGTTTTGCCGGCGCGCCGTTTGTTTTGAGGCGCGGCAGAAACTTCCACATCTCGGGCGCGCCGTGCGGCCCGCCCAGTTCGTGAGCCATGCGCATATATCGATAAACCTGATGTTGGATCGGACCACGGACCGGTTCCTCGGTGACGATTTGATTCAGCAGCCATCGGCGGTCGTGCCCACGAAAACCAACCCGCCGCGGAATGCCGGCGAACCAGACCTCAAGCGCTGTGCGCAGCGAATTCGGAAAAAGGATCGCAACATCGAACGGTTTCTGCCGCCGAATCGTCTGGAGGACGGAAACGAGCGAGCCCTGTTTCAACGGCAACACTTCATTGATTTCGGGGACGAGCTTCCAGACGGAAGCGATTTTCTCCGGGGCCGCGATGGTGATGTGGGCATCGGGCCGGCCGGCCTTAATTGCGCGCACGGCGGGCACGCTAATGATGCTGTCGCCGAGCCAGTTCGCGGCGCGGATAAAAATCCGAAACGGCTTCAAATTCTTCGCGGGAATTTCCGGCGGCAGATAGATCCCGCGCTTGTAATGGGTGAGGAGAAAATTCGGGGTCGGCGTTTTCCAGCGATTGTGCAGCCAAAGCCAATCCTCGGGAGCTTTCCTAACCTGCTGCTCGATCGTCGCGTTCGCTTTCCAGGTGATGGAGTTCACGGAATCGCCCGGCAAATCAAGGCGCGGCGTGAAGATCATCCGCCAGCGCGCCGGCCCAACGGTGTGGACGGCCGCTGCCATGACGGTGGCGCCGGTTCGTTTCGCGAGCAGACCTGGGAGCGCCGAGGTCGAGGCCAACCGGCCAAATAACGGTGTCCAGACGCCATGGTCGCCCGCATGTTGGTCTGCAAAAATCCCGAGAAGCCCGCCGGAACGAAGCAACTCGATGGGCTTATGAAATCCTTCACTTCGATCGAACAGTTCCGCGCCGGTGCGTGCCCGTCGCCGGCTAACGTCGCGGTCGATGAAACGGTTCCTCAGGCTTTGGTAGGGCGACCCAATCCGGTAAGGCAGGTAATGCGGCACGAGCTGAGCGGCCAATTCCCAGCTACCGATGTGGCTCAGCACGAGAACAACGGGCCGTCCGCTGCGCAGTTCCTGATGCGCGGTCTCGAGATTTTCCGGTTCGACATAGCGCGCCAGTTTCTCGGCCGGCATGGAGATCATCTTCAGGTTGCAAAGCATGTTGGCGCTGAGGTACTGAAAATTCCGGCGGGCGATCCGGTGCAATTCGCGGGAAGATTTCTCGTTAGCGAAGGCGATCTCCAGGTTGCGCCGGGCCAGGCGGCGATAGGGAACCATGACGAGCCAGGCGGCCCAGCCCAGGCAGCTCCCCATAGCGAAGAGCACCCGCACCGGCAGAAGGCTCGCGATGGCTGTGCCCGCGCGATACAAAAGATAAATGCAGAAGTCGACCATGCGGGAGCAGCGAGCCGGGGGACTCGCGCCGAAGCGTAAATTTGCCTGCGCCGCGCTTCAATCAATATAATGTCGGGTGTGTTGCGGCCACGCTCCCATTCTTTGCCATCCGGTTTCGCCCGATTCGTGGTCGAAAAATTTGGGCACGGCCCGTTTCTGGTCATAGGCCGCGAACGCGATGAACTGGAGCGGCAGTTTCGCGCGGTCGAGGCCACCGCGAGCGTGTTCGCTTCCGTAAGGGACCTGCCCGCCGCGTCACCTCAGAACGGAGTCACGGCGCGCGCCGGTCTGGCGATCTGGTTTTATCCTCACGAGAACGCGGGCTACGCACACGCGGCCGACGTCCTGGCGGCGGCGGCGGAAAACGTTTTGCTCGTGCCCGAACCGGGCGGGCAGAACGGCGGCCGGCGGCCGGAGTTGGTCCGTCATTTTGCGGAAGCGGGTCTGCTGCCGGATTACAATTGCGACCTGGGGGCTTTCGAACCGGGTGCGCTCCACCTCGTCCCCGCGGCCGCGGAATCGGCACCAGCCCTGGTGGCGGCGGTGGAAGCGGCCTTTGCCCGAGTCCAGAGGCAGGTCCACGGCCTGGAGCGGAGCCTGCGCACGCGAATGTCGGAGCTGGAGGCGGCCGATCAACATATTTCGAAGCTGGAGGAGAAGCTCCTGAAGTTGAAGGAAGCGAAACAACAGCTCAAGCAGTTGAAGGCCGAGAAACAAGCGCTACGCAAATCGCCCGAGCGCAAAGTCGGCCAGGTTCTGCTGGCGCCCTACATGTTGCCGCAGAGATTGGTGCGCGGGATCCGGAAACGTTTTCCGAAGGGAACGAAGTCCGCGCGCGGTTCGAAAACGCCGAGCGAATATCACAAGTGGTTCGAGAAACATCGCACCCCGGCTACCGATTTTCCCCGGCTGCGGGAACAAGCACGTAATTTTAGTTACCAGCCCTGTATCAGCATCATCACCCCGGTTTTTAACACGCCTTTGCCCTGGATCGAGGAGTGCGTTCAATCGGCCCTCGATCAGGTTTACAACCGGTGGGAGTTGATCCTGATCGACGACAATTCAGATAATGCCGCGTTACAGAAATTTCTTTTGGACTTGGCGGCTCGGGATTCGCGAATCGTCCTCGACAAGCTCGACAAGAGAGGAGGCATTTCCGCGGCCTCGAACCGGGGCCTGGAATTAGCGAAAGGCGAATTCATCGGCTTTCTCGACCACGATGATGTGCTCGAACCGGACGCCTTGTTTCAGCACGTGAAATGGCTCCAGGACCATCGCGACGCGGATTTGATTTATTCCGACGAAGACAAGCTTACCGAGGAAGGGCTGGACTCGCCGATCTTCAAACCGGATTGGTCGCCGGATTATTTTCTCTCCTGCAACTACATTTGCCACTTCACCCTGATTCGCTCGGGTGTGCTCACGCAGGTGGGCGGCTTCCGGTCGGAGTTCGATGGCGCCCAGGATTACGATCTTTTCTTGCGCGTGATCGAGCGCACCACGCGGATCGATCACATTCCGCGCGTCCTGTATCACTGGCGCCGCAGCCGCGCTTCCACGGCCGATAACATCCGGCGAAAGCCGGGCTCGCTCGAAACGGGACGGCTCGCCCTGGAAGCACATCTGGAGCGCGAGGCCGCGCGCGGACACGTGACGGTGGACTGGCGGACGCACGCTTACTGGATCAAGCGCGACTTGGCGGAGGCGAAGCCGATCTCGATCATCATTCCGGTGCGGGACCGGGTGGACTTGCTGGCGCGCTGCCTGGATAGCATCACGCGTGAGACCGCCTATGCGCCGTACGAAATCGTGATCGTCGATAATGACAGCCGGACCGAAGAGGCGCGCGCCTACTTGTCGGGACTGAAGCATCGCGTCCTGAATTTCGGCGGACCCTTTAATTATTCCGCGATCAACAATTTGGCCGTCGAACAAACCGACAATCCCTGGCTTCTGTTTTTGAACAACGACACGGAAGTGATCGACGGCGATTGGCTCACGATCATGGCGGAACATATCCAGCGGCCGGAGGTGGGCGCGGTAGGGCCGCGGCTGCTTTACCCGGACGATACTGTGCAACACGGGGGCATCGTGGTTGGCGTCGGCGGGATTGCGGAGCACGCCTTCCGTGGATTTCCGGCGGAAGCGCCCGGGGTTTGTCGGCAGCTTCAGGTGACGCGGAACTACAGCGCAGTCACGGGCGCGTGCCTGCTGACGCGGCGGGATGTTTTCAATAAAGTGCACGGCTTCGACGAGGAACGGCTCCCCGTGACCTTCAACGACGTCGATCTGTGCCTGAAAATTCGGCGGGCCGGTTACCTGGTGGTTTACACGCCGTTCGCGCGCCTGTATCACCACGAATCGGGGACACGGCGCCGCACCGTGGAGCCGATGGAGACCGGGGTGATGCGGGAACGCTGGGCCGAGGTGCTCGACAATGATCCGTATTACAACCCAAATCTTTCTCGCGAGCGCGCCGATTTCTCGTTAGGCAATTAACGGGCTAGATTTTTTCTCATGGCGAAACAGGAAAAGGAACTTTGGCAGGGACTCAGCGCGGTAGCGCAGAAGGCCCTGATCATGCGTGATTACGCGCCGCGATCTTTCGCGGACCGCCTGGCGGATACCGGGATCGAAGCCGGCAAGCTCGCGTCCGCCGACCGCGCCATGGCAGAGAACCGCGAAGTCTGGATTCCCGGCGTCGAGGTTTTTCCGCGGCAAATTCATCACCAACGGCATCGCGGTGTCTTTGGCGAATTGGTCCGCCGCGAGGAAGGCGTGCTGCAACGCATCGGATTTTGGCCAGGCCAATGGGCGAACGCGCGAATGTACGCGCAGACTGCCAAAGGCTTTCACGTTCATCCGCCGAGCATCCCGGAATCAACGAAACCGGAGGATTGGATGCGCCGCCTGTTTGTCGAGGAGACGGAAAATTACGCGCTGCGACGTTACGCCGAGGAGCAATGGGACGTGATGTTTTTCGTCCAGGGCGTCGCCGAAATGATCCTGCGCGATGTGCGCGCCGGAATGCCGGCGCGGACGATGCGCTTCTTCGTCGAGGGCGATAATCATCCCGGTGCCGACAACGTGGGGATCGTCGTGCCGCCCGGGGTCGCGCACGCTATCCGCGTCGAAGGTTCCGAAGACGTGATCATGGTTTACGGGACGAGCACGTCGTTTCACCCCGGGTTCGAAGGCCGCATCGCGAGCGAGATCGAGACGGCGTCGTTGCCGGAATCCTGGGAACGATTCTTGAAGTGACGAGTGATAAGTGACAAGTGACGAGCAAGCGGACTCGTCTTTTCATGTCACTCGTCACATGTCACATGTCACTTTCCGTATGAAGCGCCAATTCAACCCGGCGGAACCTGAATTGATGGATCGGCCCCAGCCGGTCACGGGGGAGCTGGCGAGCGACCTGCGGAATCTGCGGAAGCTGAACCGCTATTTCGGCAGCTACCGGCTGATCGAGCATTTCCTGCGGCGCTGGATCCAGGCGCGGAGCCGGATGCGAATCCTCGATTTGGGGACCGGCTCGGGCGACATCCCGCGGCTGATCGTTGATTATGCGCGAAGCGCCGGCGCGACGGTCACCGTGGATGCGGTCGATCAACAGCGATCCACCCTGGAAATCGCGCAAAGCCTGAGCCACGATTATCCGGAGATCGAATTCTTCGAAGGCGATGGGCTGTCCTTTGGCGAGGGGGGCTACGACGTTGTGCTCTGTTCGCTCGCCCTCCACCATTTCGAGGAGGCCGCGGCGGTGGAGTTATTGAAGCGCTGCCGCACGCTTTCGAACAGATACGTCCTTGTGTCCGATCTTCGCCGTGGGGTTCTTGCTACGCTGGGTGTTTATCTCCTCACCACTTTCATTTTCCGCGAACCGATGACCCGCACCGACGCCCGCCTCTCCGCCGAACGCGCCTTTTCCTTCCGAGAATTCAGATCACTCGCGGAACGCGCCGGCTGGAAAAATTTCGGCCACGCCAAATTCGCCTTCGCACGCCAGGCGATCTGGCTGGAACCAGCATGAAAATTCTGCAGCAAGCCACGAGTCCGATGACGCGCCCCCGGACGGGCCCGAGGGTGCTGGTGCCCACCATGGGCGCACTGCATCGCGGCCATGGCGAATTGATCCGGATCGCACGGGATGCGTCCGGGCGGGATGGCGAAGTGGCGGTCAGCATTTTCGTCAATCCGCTGCAGTTCGCGCCAGGCGGCGACTACGAAAAATATCCGCGGCCGGAAGAGGTCGATGACGAGTTTTGCCGGAAGGCTGGCGTCGATATTTTGTTTCGGCCATCGGCGGAGGAGATGTATGCCGTCGATTTTTCCGTCTCGGTCGAGGAGAATTCGCTCGCTGACACGCTGGAAGGCAGGTCGCGGCCGGGACATTTCCGTGGGGTTTGCACGGTAGTGGCGAAGCTCTTCAACATCCTCAGTCCCGACGCGGCGGTCTTCGGCGAGAAGGATTTCCAACAACTTGCCATCATTCGCCGAATGGTGCGCGACTTGAATTTTCCCGTTGAGATCATCGGGGCGCCGACAGTGCGCGAGGCGGATGGGCTGGCCTGGAGTTCTCGCAACCAATACCTGAGCGCGGTCGAACGAGAGCAGGCGCCGGTGTTGCAACGGGCCTTGCAGGCCGCGAGGCAGTTAGTCGCGGACGGGGAGCGATCGACGGGGAAAATAGTGGCGGCGGCGCGGGAGGTAATCACTACGGCCTCACTGGCACGGATCGATTACCTTGAAATCGTGAATGCCGAAACGCTCCAGCAGGTTGCGGAAGCCCGTCCGGATTCGCTGATCGTCGCGGCTGCGTTTTTCGGAAAAACTCGGCTGATCGATAACCTGCGCCTCTCGTAGGCGAGATTACAGGGGGCGTGACCTGTCTTTGTTTTACTCCGGCGGGGCAGCCTTCGTTTGACGCTCCGTCCCAAGCGGGCTGGTCCGCTTAGTGCTAAAGAAGAACAGCACGGAAAAGAGCCGATGGGCGGGGGCTCGGGAAAGGGCTTGCCCAGCGGGCACTTTTCGCCTAAAACTGCTTCGCCAATTGTCTGAAATGAGAAGTTTTTCCACTCTCCTACCCCTCATCTTGGTCGCGGCGTGGTCGGTGCGTGCCCAGTCGCCCTACGAGAGCAGCGCGGACTTTGCCAAATACGCCATGAAGCTTCGGGAGCAGGCGCTCCTGAAAGTAGAGCCGCAGGTTTTCGTTCCGACGACCTCGCGCGCGAGCATCACGCGCTTCCCCTGGAAGACCGGCATCGTCACGACCGTTTTTTGGATTGGCGAAGCCGCCGGGGGTAACAATCCGGTGCCCAATGTGAAAAGTTCGTGGGACGCCAACTGGACCTCGAATTACGGCGGCTTCGATACGCCCGACGCCGGGTCCCGGAAAAACTACATCCCGGTCTCGTTCGTTCCGCGGCAGAATCCATTTTACGTCGCTCTTCCCTACAACGATGTGACCCATGGCCAGTTCAAACCGGAAGCCGCGTTGGTGATCCCGTGGTTCAAGCAGGCCTACAGTGAGCCAGGCCGGTCGGTATGCAAGGACCGCTGGCTCGCGATCCGCAAGGGGAACCGGACCGCTTACGCGCAATGGGAGGATTGCGGCCCTTTCCGCACCGACCATTTTCAATACGTTTTCCAAAACGAACGGCCGAAGCCGAACCTGAACCGCGGCGCGGGCCTCGATGTTTCACCCGCCGTTCGCGATTACCTCGGCCTCGCCCCGACCGACGTAACTGACTGGCAGTTCGTAGAAGTGCGTGATGTGCCGCCCGGACCGTGGCGGAACTACGGCGATAATAATCATTTCGTCATTGCCAAACGGCTGACCGAGCAACGTGTCGTGCAGGAAGCGACCGATAAGAAGAAGAAAGAGTAATCGATCGCGCTCTCGCGCGGTGCCGCCTCCTTTTTTGTTATCCTGAGCGGAGCGTAAGCGAAGTCGAAGGATCCCTCACCTTTCCTGCTCCTCAGCGCCTAAATAGTCAAAGATCCTTCGGCTTCACTGCGCTGCGCTCGGGATGACAGCTCTTAGACCGCCCGAGACTTCAAGGCGTGGGGGTGGTGTCGGACGGCGGCGCGCTAGGCGTGGGGCTCGTGGCGGGCAGCGCTCGTGCCGCGGAAGGGGAGGGTGTCGGTTTCGGCGGGATCGGAGTCGCCATACCGAGCAATTCGGTGACCGTGACTGATTTGAATCCTTTCTTCATTAGCTGATCGAAAGTCGCCGGCATCGCCTCGATGGTGGGCGGATGGATATCGTGAGACAGCACGATCGAGCCGGCCTTTGTCTCTTTGAGAATGCGCGCCGTCACCACGCTTGGCCCGGGCCTCTTCCAATCCAGCGGATCGACGTCCCAAAGGATGATCCGGTAGCCAAACTCCTGGTGGATCCACTTCTTTTGGCGAGCGGTGATCGATCCGTAGGGCGGGCGCATTAACGTAGGCCGCTTCCCGATCGCGGCCGCAATCGCATCGTCCGTTTTTTGAAGTTCCCGCCGGACCGCGTCATCCGACATCTTCCCGAGATTCGGATGCGACCAGGAATGGTTCGCGATCTCGTGTCCTTCCCGGACGGCCCTCTTGAGAATGTCCGGATGATCCGCGGCGTTTTGGCCGACAACGAAAAACGTGGCCTTGAGACGCCGCGCTGCGAGGAGATCGAGAAGCTTCGGCGTGAGCGTGGCATTCGGGCCGTCATCGAAGGTCAGCGCGATGACGGGCCCATCGACGTGGACGGAACTGAAAACGATTGCAGGTTCGGCAGGGGTCGGGGTGGCCTTCGGCTGGACCGGAGCGGCACTCGGCTTCTCCGCCGGGACAGCGGGCTTCGTTTCCTGCGCGAATGAGCCCAATGTGAGCAACGAAACGAGGGCGCCAATTGCGATGAACCTTCGGAAAAGCATGGAGACGATCTAGCAGAGCCGACCTGCAACGCAAGCGACTGCGCGGACCGCTGAAGAAGGGGCCGAAAACCATTGCGCCCACGAATCTCCAGCAAAAGCATGTTTCCCGAGTTAATCCGCAATCTGGCAATTATCCTGCTCAAACCAAGGCATGACTCACTCCGCTTGAGCGAAGTGGCGCCGGGGCGCGTGTGAGACCCGGCACCCACGTCGGTTTGGCTTCTCCTGAATGAAAATTTTGCTTGTCGAAGATCACCCTGGCAGTCGCCGCAATTTGCAGCGGCTCATTGCCAAGCGCGGCCATGAAGTGACCGCGGTGGCCAGCGCCGAAGAAGCGGAAGCGGCTCTCGCGAAGGAGAGCTTTCCGTTCCTGATTCTGGACTGGATGCTGCCCGGCAAGAGCGGGGTCGACCTTTGCCGCGAATTGCGCGGGTGGCCGAACGGCGACGAGATGTTTATCCTCCTGGTGACGGCGAAATCCGACACCGAAGACCTCGAACAGGCGCTCGAAGCGGGCGGGAACGATTATCTCACCAAACCGCTCGATGTGGGATTGCTCGACGTTCGAATTTCCGTCGCCGAACGCCAGATTCGCGAACTCGCGGAACGTAATCAGGCCCGCGCGGCCCTGGTGGAATCCGCGCGCACGATGACCAATATCCTCGAGAAGACCACCGACGGATTTTTCGCCGTCGATTCCGAGTGGAAACTCACCTATCTGAATGCCGCCGCGGAAGTCATGCTCGGCCTGAAACGGGAGGAAGTGCTCGGCCGTGTCCTTTGGGAAGGATTCCCGGAACTCGTCGGCTCCGTCTTTAAGGAGAATTACGAGAGGGTGATGGCGGAGAAAATAGCCATCGAATTCGAGGCGAGCGATCCCAGCGGCAAGACCTGGTATAATGTCCACGCCTATCGGAGCAACGGGGGCGTCTCGGTTTTTTTCCGCGACATCAGCGAGCGTAAGAAATCGGAAACGGAACGGCTCACGACGAGCAAGCTGGAATCGCTCGGCACGCTGGCCGGCGGAATCGCGCACGACCTGAACAACATCCTCACCGTCATTTCCGGCAACATCGGGCTCGCCCAGATCGAAGCTCCGGTCGATTCCGGGAGCCTGCTCGGCTTTCTTTCGAAGGCGGGCCAGGCCGCGCAACATGCCGCGCATCTTTCCAGTCAGTTGCTGACGTTTTCCAAAGGCGGCGCGCCCCTGAAGAAAGTGGTCTCGATGGGCGAACTCCTCGAGCATTCCGCCGAGTTCTCGCTCTATGGATCGAATCTGCGCGCGGACTTCGACATCGCAGTCGATCTCTGGAAGGCAGAAGTCGACGCAGGCCAGATCGAGCAGGTAGTCAATGCGTTGATGCTCAACGCGCGGGAAGCGATGCCCCACGGAGGCACCGTCCGGGTGCGCGCGCGGAATGTTGTTTTCGAGGAGAACACCGGCGCGCCGTTGCCCAGCGGACGTTACGTCAAGGTCACGATTTCCGATCGCGGCCCCGGCATTCCCGAGGAGCTCCACACGAAAATCTTCGATCCCTATTTCACGACCAAACCGACGGGCACCGGGCTGGGTCTTGCCATCAGCTTCTCCGTCGTCAGAAAACATGGCGGACTGCTCGTGCTGGAGAACTCATCCGCGGAAGGCGCGGTGTTCGCGTTCTATCTGCGCGCGAGTGAAGGCGCGGCGAAGGCAGGTCCTGAGCCACGCGCCGCCAGCCGGCCTTTTCATTACAATCACCAGCGGGTTCTGGTGATGGACGACGAAGAGGCAATCCGCGAATTGACCTCGCAACTTCTCAGCACGCTCGGCTACGAAGTAACCGCCGTTCCCGACGGACTCGAAGCGGTCCGGCTTTACGAACGCGCTTTGCGAAAAGGTGAACATTTCCAGGCGGTAATTCTCGATGCAACGGTCCGCGGCGGCATGGGCGGCGTGGCCACGATCGAACGCCTACGCTCCATGGATCCGAAAGTGAACGCGATTATTTGCAGCGGTTACTCGGACGAAGCCGCACTCTCGGAATTTCTCGCCTACGGATTTCGCGGAGCACTTCCCAAACCGTTTACGCGCTCCGAACTGGCGGACGCGCTGCAGCGCGCTTTCGAAACGACCAGCCCGAACTGATCAACCTTTGCGCAGTTTTTCGAGCTCGGCGATAAAGGCCTGGGGGCCGCCTGCCTGGTAACCGAGCGCTCCCAGCGGTTTGCCCTCGCTGTCGAATACGACCACGGTCGGAAACCCCTGGACTCCGTACTTCATGAGGAGGCGCTCGTTTTGGGCCGTAATTTCTGCGGGCATTTTCTTCGCCCGGGGAAAATCGAGTTCCAGCAGAACAAGGTTCTTGCTCGCGTATTCCTTGAACTCGGGTTTCGAAAAAATCTCCTTGTCGAGCATGATGCACCAGCCGCACCAGTCCGAACCGGTGAAATCCATCAGCAGCAGCTTGTGATTTGCCTGGGCCTCTTTTTGCGCTTGCTCGTAGCTCGTCAACCAGCCTGGCTTAGCCGACACGGAGGGAGTCGGGGTCTGCGTCGTCTCCGTCGTAGCGACCGGGTTTTCCTTCTTCGAGCACGAAACTGCCAGGAACGCAGCAGCGACGAGGAA
>JALYIN010000400.1 GCA_030775765.1 Verrucomicrobiota bacterium | reverse complement strand
CTTCTGGTCATCGCGCGATGGAAAAGAGTGGACGTGACAGCGATATCGTCATTAGGGATCGCCCTGATAGTCGTCGGACTCCTGATTACTGTCGCAAATTCTCTGCATACCGAATTTCTCGCCCGCTTTGTCCTGTCAATATGGCAATTGCTCGTCCTCTCCTTCTCGATTTTCGCCGGGTTAACCGCCGAACTTCTGGCGGCGCGCGGCAGCAGCGTTGTGAATGGCGATGACTTGTTGCGAAATAGTCCGCCGGGCAGCCATTGTCGCCCCGAGCCGTAGGGGCTGCCGAAAGCCGGGTTAAGCCCCGGCGGACTAAATCACTTCGCGGGAACTCGTTCGCGGATCGCTTTCGCGATCGGCATCATCGACGGCGGATCGGTATTCATGAGCGCCACCGCGGTGTAACCCGATTCGGGAAACATCTCGAAATTGGCCGCGATGCCCGGCGAACCTCCATTGTGGCCGACACTGTGTTTGCCATCCGCATTGTTGTCGCCAAACCCGTAGCCGTATCGGCCCATCCCGCGCGGACCTTCGACCTTGCCCGTGGTAATCAGCGTGGTGTGCTCTTTGTCGAGCAGCTTGTAGCTGAAGAGCGCCTGATGGAACTTCACCAGGTCGGGCGCCGTGGAATAACCGCCACCGGCGGGGCCGCCTTTCACTTCGCGCATGTCCGTATTGTCACGGGCTTCTTCGAGTCGCTGGCCATCGCGCGACATCTTGGAATAACCGATCGCGAGATTGGGAGGATCCTTACCCGGTTCGTAGAAGCCGGTGTTCGTCATGCCCGCCGGTTTGTATACGTGCTCCTGCACGTAGCTGTAATAATCCTGTCCCGAGACCTTCTCGATAATGGCTCCGAGGAGCATGAAGCCCGAGTTGCTATACTGAAATTTTTCCCCGGGAGGAAACAAGAGCGGGTCGTCGGCAAAGAGC
The DNA here is from genome assembly GCA_030775765.1 of Verrucomicrobiota bacterium. GTDB lineage: Bacteria > Verrucomicrobiota > Verrucomicrobiia > Chthoniobacterales > UBA10450 > AV80. Next base: position 5,153 of record JALYIN010000400.1, on the reverse strand, counting down.
GGCAGATGCGCGGCGACGGTGAGCAGCTTCTCGCGTTGCGCCATGAACTTATCGTTCCAATACATTCCCATGCCCGAGGTATGAGTGAGCAGGTGATGGATCGTAACCTTATCCGCCACTTCCTTGTTCGGGTAATCGGGCAGATGCTTGCCGACGGTGTCGGTAAACGAGAGCTTCCCGGCCTGGGCCAGCTGTGCCACCGCTACTGAAGTAAACATCTTGTTCATCGACCCAAGGTTGAACTTCGTATTTAGATCGATAACCGCCCCGGTCCCCTTGTTCGCGATGCCGGCGGCCTTACTTGCGACGGTTCCTCCATCCTTCGCGACCAGAAGAACTCCGGACAACTTGTTCTCACTCGCCAGGGAGTCGAAGTAACTCTGGAGTTCATTGACGGGCGCCGCCGGGGGCTTCGCCGAGCTGTCGGGTGCCGGAGATTCTGTCGAGGCGATCAGCCCCGCGATCAACGAAGCCCCAAGGATAATGATAGTTCCCTTCATGGTTCTTTTTGTAGGGCGTCTGTGTCAGACGCGGGTCACCGGTGGGGCGTCTCCCCAGAGACGCCCTACAATTCAGATCGAAACAATATTCCAATTACGGACCGTGCGTGTGTGCGGGCAGGTCTGAAAGGAGACCTGTTGCATCGTGGCGCCGGAGGCATCGATGCTGTCATCGCCATCGTCGCCGTTGTCGTTATTACTGTCCTCGTCGTTGTCGTTATCGTTGTCGTTGTCGGCGTTCTCATCATTCTCGACAAAGCTGTTTGGAACCACGCCCGGCAGATCCTTGTTCTCGAGCTTGTCGTAACGCTGGCGCACTTCTACCGGGACCTTGTCCAGTTCTTCCTGGTTATCGACCGGTCCGCTGAACATCAAGCGGCCCTGCGGGTCCTTCGCGGTGAGGATCTTCTTGCCGTTCACTGTCTCGATTTTCATCTCACCCTTGTCATCAGTGAACACGATCGTGGCCTTCCCGAGATCGATCGTGGTCGACTTCATCGCGCCCTTGTCGCGGCTAAAGAGACGCATCTCACGCGAGGAGCGGCGCGCTTCATCCCGCGCTCGCTGCGCTTCATCCCGCGTCCGCTGTGCCTGGTCCCGAGCCCGCTGCGCTTCGTCCCGGGCCTGGGTGCGCGCTTCCGTCGTGGCGCGCATCGCTTCGCGTTGCGCGTTCCGCACCGTCTCCCGGATGTCAGGACCAAAATTCGGGCTATTAAAGTCGAACTTGAAGTCCTTCATTTTCTCGTTCATCGCCTGCATCTTTTCATTCATGTCTTCCATGTTGAACATGCCGTAGTCATGGTCGCGCTGGCGGACTTCCTTCTTGCCAAGCTTCACTGTAACCTTGGTCTCCGCGTTCTTGCGCAGGATCGTCAGGGTAACGTTAGTTCCTTCCGGGTAACTGCGCACGAGCTTCGCAAGCTGATCGGGCTCCATCAGGATCTGGTCGTTGAACATCTTGATGATATCGTTCTGCTGCACCCCGGCTGCGGCGGCCGGACCATCCGGCACCACATAATCGACGACGAGGCCGAAGCCCTTCGCCAATCCAAGTTGCTCGCTTACGACGCGCGGCACGCTCGAGGTCTCGACGCCGAGGAAGGTCACCGGCACTTTCGGGCCGCGGTCTTTGTCCTTATCCTTATCTTTGTAAGGCGGGACTGGCGGAACCGGCGGGATCGGCGCGACAGATGGGTTAGGCGGAGCCGGAGGGGTTTGGGCAAAGCCCGTAATGGGAAGCAGCCCGAGAACTGCGATCATAGCTAACGTTTTTGTTTTCATGGTTTGGTTTTGGTTAAGGCAGATTTATTGGCCCGAGATGGGCACGAGAGTTACTTCTTCAGTTGGATAGGAAACTCGGAGCGACGCGCCGGTCTTTGGATTGTTCCATTGCATCGTCTCTCGCTTCTTGGAACGAAGGCGGCGCACCGGTTCGTCCGCGCCCTCGGCGAAATGCAGGCCCTCGTCTTTCCGGTCATAAACGACCTGGGTCATGGCTGAGGGAATAAAGGCGTCATTCACCTTCGCCGCCGGGGCAATGGGGGCCGGTGTCAGCAACGCCAGGCCTGGTGCCTTTGAGGGCCGGTCCACATTCATTCGGGCGAGCAGCAGAAACGTCGCCGCCGCTGCCAGACCCAAACCAAGCGCAAACCAGTTCGGGCGGAAATTGCGGCGCTTCGGCAAAACTCCCGCTGTAGCTGTCCCCCGCCCCACGGCTTCCTGCGCCAGACTGATTTCAATCCGCGCCGCCAGGTCCGGTGAGGCCGGCCGCGGCCGCAGCTTTTTCAATTCAGCTTCCAGTTCGGAGAAATCATTCATGGACGACAAAGTTCTTTTTGAGCGACGCCAGTGCGTAGCGATAACGCGAGGCCGCCGTGTTTTGGGAAATCGAAAGCGCCTCGCCGATTTCCGCGAAAGTCAGCTCGTTCCAAATTTTCATGACCAGCACCTCCCGTTGTTCCACGGGCAACAGATCGAGAGCAGCCGCAAGCTCGCGTTGCGAGCCGTCGTCGAAATCGAATTGGGGCTCGGTGATTTGCTCCATGTCCAGCGAAGCCGTGGCTTCGCGGCGAGCGCGGCGGATATCGCGCCGAAGAAGATCGAGCGCGACCGAGCGGACCGTCGCGTAGAGCAGCCCGCGATTCTCGATCGAATGCTGTTTGCGCCAGAACTTGACGAAAGCTTCCTGGACAATGTCCTCGGCGTCGGGGAGCTGGCGGACGAACTGGCGGGCGAACAGGATAAGCCCTGGCCCCAGTTCCGCGAAACCTGCTTTCCAATCTTCTTCATGAGTGACGACATTCTCCATGACCTCTTTACGGTCTTTTAATAACCCAACGCCGCCAACCGCGTAATTTGTCTAACCGATCTTTGTCGTTCCGTGGAAAACTCAGCGTCAGCCGCTAGCCGCCGCGCCGAGAAAGACGCGGATCCGCTCCAGCTCCGCTTCGAGCTCGCGCTTGAAGGGGCGATCGCGCTGCGGCTGCCCCGCGACATAGCCCAGCTCGGTCGTTAGCGTCCTCGTTCCCGAGTTGCGTGTGGAAGCGACCATGAGATTCCCCCAGCCGATCAAGCGATCGCGCCAGAGGAGCGGGAGGGCGTAATAGCCCATCTTCCGTTTCGGCGCAGGCGTATAGGCTTCGAATCGGTAAACCCAGCCCCACAAGAGCTCGAAGCGCGTTCGATCGTGGACGACCGGATCGAACGGCGCCAGCAATCGCACCGTTTCCGGCGCCACCGTGCGCCGCGGATTCTCCTCGTTAGGCCAATACCAGTCCACTCCTCCCACGCGCGCCTGCGCCAGTCGCTCGCGGGCCCGGCGCAACCCACCGGTAATTTCCTTCTCCCATTGCGGTACCGCGTAGCGTAACCGCCGCACGTAGTAGGACAGAGTAGCGCCCGGCAACGGCGCATAAAGATTCACCACCACATCCACCAGTGCATCGAGCCGCGCCCGGCGCGCCGCTGCATCCAGCGGCACCGCTTCATGCTGATGAGCGCGATAAACCCGGATGCCCTTCTCGCGCCGCGCGACCCGAAGCTTTCCCCGGTAATGCAGGGTGTCGAGCATCTGCGTCGTCGCATGCGACGAGCCGCCCCAGTAATTGCGCACCGTGCCATGCGCGAAATGCTCCTCTACCTCGCGCGGATGCACCGCGCCGCGCTGCTCCACGAAATCCAGGAGCAACTGCTCCTTCTTTCGCTGCCCCCGCGAATCGGGTCGCGGATGCATCAACCCGTGAACCACTCCGGTCACGAACCCATAGTTGACGAAGAAATCTTCCTCGACCCCGAGCGACTCATAGTGCCGCTCCAGATCGCCCGCACGATAATCTTTCACCCGCGGGCGCAGAATCAGATCCTGCGCTCGGGCCGGCGCCCGAATCGGATCGGCCTGCACGAACCCCATCCGGGCGAGCGCCCGCCGCAGAGTCGTCGGCGGAAAAAGCGATCGCGCCACCGCAAACCGCCGCAAATCATCCAGAGTCAGATTCGGGCCCGGCATGCTGCCACCTTCGTCGGCGATAGGCGATCTGCATTCTGCAATTTCCTGAATCCAAATCGCGGGCTGGTCGCATCCATTCATTAGAGCCATGGAAACTTCGCACCCATCACCGCCGCCTCTCAATGTCTCCGCCCTCGCCAACGTGCGCACCTGGTGCGCGTTTTGTCACGCCAGCGCCCTGCTGGGCGTTCTTATTCATTTTCCCGGCCATCTGCTTGGGCCGCTCATCGTCTGGTTGGTCAAGCGCGACGAGTCGCCGGAGATCGATGCGCACGGCAAGGAAGCGCTCAACTTCCAGATCTCGATGCTCATCTACAACGCGGTCGCCGCGATTTTTTGCCTCGTCCTGATCGGCTTCGTTTTCCTGGCGATCCTCTGGGTTTTGAACGCTGTCTTCGTCATCATCGCCGCCATCCAGGCCAGCGACGGAAAATTCTATCGCTATCCGATGACGATCCGGTTCATCCGGTAACGCCGACGCGCGCCTCATTTGCTGCACCAGGGATCTTACAACCGTCGGTTAGCTCAAGGCCGGCTGGGATCTCTCTCGGGTCTCGCCCACCGGTGATCGCGTCTCGCGATCACGAACTCGGAAGATTATTTTGGCAAGATGCCAAAACCGGCGGGCGAGACGCTTACCCTACCCGAGAAATTGAACCCAGAGCCCGCTTACTTTTCGTCCCAGGCGAGGCCTTCGGTGAAGATCTGCACCTGGCTTCCTCCGCCTTCGGCTTTACGAAAATCGTGAGCGCCGCGTCTCCTCGCTTCCGCTTCAGGATCGAGGACGCCGGGGTGATCAGGTCGCTCCCGTCATTAGTCCAGCCCCGGGGCTTTTAGGCTGGCCGTCAATTTCGCGCAGACGGTTTTCGTGGTGGCTTTGCTCCTGAAGTGCACATGCTCAACACCTGCCTTGTATTCGACCTCGGTCGCATCTTTCGTCAGCGCCAGGCTTTGACGTTGAGCTCCGCCCCCAATGACGACCGGCGTGCTGAGCAGACTCATGAATTTCTTAAGCAACGGCGCATATCAGCTCAGAGGCTGCCGCTTCGGTCGAGGAATTACTGGGCCGCAGTGTCTTTGTCGCCGAAGTTGCGCCCATCACCAAACGAAAGCAGTAGTCATCATGTCCACGAATACTATCCGCCTTC